>JACDGC010000178.1 GCA_013815535.1 Ktedonobacterales bacterium | reverse complement strand
CGATGCTGGTGAGCGGAAACCAGAAGATGACAATGGCCTGCGCGAAGAGATACCACGAGCCTGGCGTCAGATTGTGCCCCAAAACACGGTTGCCGCCCACGAAGATCACGATCGTCGTTCCCAAGCCCGCGATGGTGTTCAGCACAGGAAACAGCCCGACGAAGAAGAAACCTTGGCGCAACCCCACACGGTAAGATTGGTTGTTGACGACATGGAACTCGTCATAAATCTTGCCTTCTTGCCGGAAGTTCTTGGCGACCGAGATGCCACTGATCGTCTCTTGCACGGTGTTGTTGACGACGGCCATCGAACGGCGCGCCTGTTGGGTGATGATGCGTGCTAGATGGCGAAAGGTCAGCGCGATGGCCACGATGAGCGGCGCGATGAGCAACGTCACCAGCGCCAGCACCGGATCGATGTGGATCAATACCCCACTGATGATGAGCACCAGCAAGCTCTGGCTCAACAGGTTCAGTGTCAGCGTCACCACGTTTGAGAAGTCGTCCGAGTCAGAGGTGACGCGGCTGACAACCTTGCCCGAGGGAAACTCGTCGTAGAACGACATGTCACGTTCCATCACGGCATCAAAGGCGTCGAGGCGCACCTTGCGCACGACATCGCCCACCACCCGCGCACTGAACCATTGCCGCACGAAGTTAAAGGTCCATGATAAGCCACCCGCAATGAGGATGGCCACGATCAGGCGGATCAGGGTGTCGTTGCTGGCATCGTGGGTCAGATTATCGATGCCACGCGAGATGAGGATGGGCAGCACCGCGTCGAGCACCGCGCCCAGCACCACCCCCGCCACGATAAGGATCATCGCCCCAAAGTGGGGGCGGAAATAGTCAGCGATGCGCCGCACCAGCACGCGATCGCCATAGCTGCGGTCATATTCCTCGGCCTCTAGGCCGTCAAAGACGAATCCCATGGGTTTGCTCCTCTCTAGCGTTCGGCGGTGGCACGTTCGCGGCCATGGCGGGCGAAGATGCGGCCATAGAGGGCGCATCGTTCCAGCAATTCTGCGTGGGTGCCTTGGTCCACCAGATGCCCCTCATCCAACACCAGAATCTTGTCGGCCCAGCGAATCTGCGAGAGGCGATGGGTGATCAGCAACGTCGTCCGGCCCTCAAGCACACGGCGGATGGCACGCTGGATCTCGTCCTCGGTGGCGCTGTCGATGGCACTGGTGGAGTCATCCAAGATGAGGATGTGGGGGTCGGTCAACAGGGCCCGCGCGATGGCCAACCGTTGCCGCTGCCCCCCCGAAAGGGTGACGCCGCGCTCACCGATGACGGTGGCATAGCCATCCTTGAAGCTGTTGATGAAGTCGTGGGCTTGGGCATCGCGCGCGGCGCGCTCGATGTCGTCTTGGCTGGCGTCCTGGCCTTCGCTGAAGGCGATGTTTTCGCCAATGGTGCGTGAGAAGAGGAAGATATCTTGCTCGATGGTCGAGATCTGCGAACGCAGGCTATCCATGCTCCACTCGCGCACGTCCACGCCATCCACCAGCACGCGACCAGAGACGACGTCATAGGTGCGGTTCACCAGCTTGGTCAGGGTCGTCTTTCCCGAGCCAGTCTGACCAACGATGGCGACGGTTTGGCCAGGCGCGGCATGGAACGAAACGTCCTGCAAGATCAGGTGGTCGCCATACCCAAAGCTGACATGATCGAAGACGATATCGCCGCTCATCGTCGCCGTGCGTCCAGCGGTGTTTTCGTCCATCTCCGTCTCTTCGCGCATGATCTCCAGGATGCGCGCGGCACTGGCAAACCCCATCTGCGCCAGATTGAACGAGAAGATCGAGATGTTGGTGGGGAAGCGCAAGAGGCCGATCAATCCCATGAACGTGACAAAGGTGCCCAATGAGATGGTCCCCGCGCGATAGAGCAGCACACCCTGCAAGAACGCGCCGACATAAGCCACCGCCAGCAACAGCGGTGGAATATAACGCGCCTGGATGCGCCCGCTGGCGATGAAGAAGTCGCGGTAGCGCGTGACGTTGCGGGCAAATTTGCGCTTTTCTTGCGCCTCTTGTGCGGCGCTCTTGACGACCTCGATGCCCGTGATCGTTTCTTCCAGGCCACCGTTGAGGATGCCAAATTGTTCGCGCATCTTCGCTGAGACGGTGTTGAGTTGCTTGTTATATCGCCACAGGCTGAGAATGAAGACCAGCGTGAAGAGCACCGGCACCAGCAACAACTGTGGATTGACAAAACCAATGAAAATGAGGGCAATTCCCAGGCCGCTGAAGGAATCGAGAATCAGGTCGAAACCGGGGCTGATCATAAAATCGAGCATACGCACATCATTGTTGGCACGTGCCATGATGTCGCCGACCTGTTGGCGATTGTGGAATGTCTGGCTCTTGCCCAACAGATTCACATAGAGTTCGTCGCGGCTGTCGCGCTGGATGCGTTGTGCCAACAGTTCGGATGACAGGCGCGCGACCATATCCAGCGTCCCCTGGATCAACACCGCACCCAACACCAGCAGGGCAATGAGGCCCAGTTGACCGCCATCGGGGTGCGCGGCGGTGATGACGCCGAAGGCGAGGCCCGTCAGCACCGGGATGCTGCCCGCCATGAACCATGCGGCGATGGCAGCGATGACCCAACTCGCCAGGAAATGCTTGTAGCGCAAGAGATGCGACGCCACCCAGGCAACGGGGCTAGAGCGTTGATAATGATATTCATCAGCGACGGTGAACTCACGTTTAGACACAGGGTGCTCCTTCGTCACGAATAGGGAAATCAAGCAAGAGACGAGCGCGAGCAGCGCCTTCACAGCATACCTGATTTCGGACATAATTTCAAGTCTGGATGATGCCCATCATACGTGAGTGATGTACGGTCATCTTCTCATACACCGTTCTGTCATGTGCTGACAAAGCGGAAAGTCACCGCTATTTAGGCTAGCCAACATCTAGGGGATTCAGTCCAACCAACCATGGACAGGCTGTTGCGATCAACGCCGCCACTGCCATGTGGGACAATGCGCGAAACCGCGCCGTCCTGTTAAGCAGGAGCGGCGCGGAGTAGCTTGAGAGTATGCGGAAATTAGCGCGATAGCGTCGTGGTCTGGCGTTGGCCAAACACGCTGATCAAGCGCACAACACCCCAGCCAATGAGGGCATAGACGGCGAGCGCGAGCACCGAAGAAAACTCGAAGATGCTGCTATGCGTCGAGGGTGTGCCAAAAACCCCGTTGAAGACGCCAACGAACGGCGCGGTGAGGTTGTAGATGAAGGCCGAAAAACCCGCATCGGGGTTCGCACCCAGCAACTTGAGCAGAATCCGAATAGCGATCAAGCCTTCGAGGATGCCAAACAACACATAAACAGCCATCGCCACTCGATCCGCTGAGGAGACAGAGGTGGACTCGACACGCGCGGGGGCCGGAGCAGCCGGCTGCATCGGTGCCATGGGGTTGGGGGCCATGTATTGTTGCGGCTGCTCATTTTGGTATGGCTGATTCGTCTGAGTAGGTTGCATGGATGGTTCCTTTCTCCATAGATGAAAGCGGACACACAGCTAAGCGTTGTGTCGCGCTGCTGCTATGCATTAGTGATGCCAACCCCCATGCTGAGGTTAGGTGGCCAGATTTGCGGAGATCATCGGCTATGTTTGCTCGTGTTGACGTGCCAAGCGCGAGCAGCTAACGGCTGGCTTGCAGCTTGCGCCAGCCGCCCGCACGGTTATTAGCGATCACGGCTACAAACAGGTTGAGTAGCGCGGATTCGTTGAGCACATCACTCTGGTGCATCTGGATCGTCCGCGCGGTGGCATTGCCTTGCCCTTGGTTGATGATGCCTTCAGGATCGGGTGCGATGGGATCATAGATGAAGATATTGAGATGGTCATTCGCGGCTAAGAGGGCACAAATATTTCCCGCCAGAGTGAAATAAGGCTGCTTGGTGCGCTTGATGGTCTCGGTGACATCGGGGTCGGCGGCATGCACCAACGCCCGCACCCGGCGGCAAAGCGCTTGTTGCCAAGCGGGGAGCGCGTCAATGTAATCGTCAACGCGGGCATCTGTGTGAATCATGCTGCTCATGCCTCCCTTATGGCCAGCCAGGGTGCCGGGGCCAGCATCGTCAGCACCTGGCAGGTCACCATTGCTTGGCGCGCCGCCTCATTCTGCGATAATTAAATCACGTGCCAGCCGACCAAGATGACTAGCCAGAAAGCGTTTTTAGGGTCAGGTGCCTGGCGTAGCGGTGGGGGTGGCGGCGCCGTCCGCCGTGGGGGGCAACGTCGAGATGCCAGGGTAGCCGCCATCGGCCAGCAACTGAGGCAGCATCACCGGCTTCAGGCCACGCGCTTGCAGCCCCGCGAGGATGGTGGGGAGCGCCTCAGCAGTCTCGGCGCGGTCGGCGGGGCCATCGTGCATCAGGACGATGGCCCCTGGGTGGGCCTGATTCAGCACAGCGGCGGCGATCTTATCCGCGCCGGGCTTCAGCCAGTCGCCGCTGCTGTCGTCCCAGGTGACGGTCGTCAGCCCATAGGTGGCGCTGACGTTCAGGATATGGCGGTTGACCGAGCCATAGGGCGGGCGCCAGAGCCACAGACAAGCTTTTTTGCCCAGGATTTTGTGCAAGATGGCGTCGGTGTCGCCAAACTGATGAACTAACCCAGCCTCGGTTTGCAGGGTGAAATCGGGATGATCCCACGAATGCTCACCAATGGCGAAGCCGTCGGCCCACTCACGCTTGATCAGGTCGGGCCAGTTAATGGCATAGCTGCCCTCCACGAAGAAGGTGGCCGGGGTATGCGTCTTTTCGAGAAAATCGAGAATGGCGGGGGAGGAATAGGGCGTGGGGCCATCATCAAAGGTTAGCGCGATCTCATTGGGGGCTTTCTTGCCCGCGATGTTTGGATTCGTGCCAGTGGGGATGAAAAAAGGGACGGGCTTGGGGACGCCCGCGCCACACCCCCGCGCGATGTTTTGGAGCTGCGCGGGGGTCGGCCCCTGGGTCGGCACCACCGTGGGGGTGAGCGGAATCAGCGTCGCGGTGGGGGCCAGCGCCGTCGAGTTGTTGCCGAAAAAAGGCAACGTCACCGCGTCGGACTGCACCAAGCCCACCAGCAACACCAAGGTCGTCGCCAAACTGATGCCCATCCCCAACACGAACCATGGCCAACGATGCGCCCGCGCCGCTCTGAGCGGCTGCGTTGGCGTCTCGGTTGCCACGCTACGCGCGTCCCAGGCAGGCTGGGGCCACGTATCGCGGTCAACATAGCGGGGGTCACGCATAGCGGCAGCTCCCTCGGTCGCAAGATTCCGTCACTACTATAGCCGAGGGGGCAATCAAATGCAATCCTCACTCCCCCTAATCGGCTAAGCACGCCACATCATGCAGAGGGCCATGAGCAAGCCGCCGTCATTCGTAACGCAGCACCTCCAACGGGCGCAGGCGCGTTGCCCCCCACGCCACCAGCGCGGCAATCAGCAGCGTCACCCCCACCGTCAGCGCCAAGATGCCCCCCACCAGCGGCGCGTTGATCGTGAGTGTCACGCGAAAGAGGAAGGTCGACAGCGCCAGCACCGCCCCCACCACCAGCAGCAAGGCCACCAGTGCCCCCAATAGGCCGACCACGCCATTCTCGATCAGCACCATCGCCAGGATCGACCGACTGGTGTGCCCGACGGATTTGAGGATGCCGATCTCGCGCCGCCGCTCCAGCATGGCCAGCGCCACCGCGTTCGCGATGATGATCAAGCCCGCCACCAGCGCCAGCGATGCGATAGCCGTCAGCATGACGATCAGATTATTCAGGATGCGGTCGATGATCTGGTTGAGGTCGGTGATGCTGACGACCTGGGCAGTGGGTAACGTTTGATCCAAATAGGTGCGGAGTGCCGGAATCTGCTGCGTATTGGCCTTCAGCAGATAGATGTCGCGCGCGAAGGAGCCGCCGAGCGGGGCGATCTCGCCAGCGTCACCAATGACCTCGCCCGGCACGAAATCGGTGGTGCCCGAGCGGCTAAAGAAGCCGACGACGGTGAGGGTGCGCGTCACCACACCATTTGGGTCCGTGACAGTGAGGGTGTCGCCCTCACGCAGGTGGATGGGATCCGCACGCAGCAGATCGTTCACGACCACCGCGCCGGTGCCTGCGTCGCTGGCCGTCAGGTTGCGGCCATAGTCGATGGCGATGTCGGGCAGATCGTGCGGGTTGCAGCTGCCGACGTTGTAGCCCTGGGCGATGCTCAGCGTCAGCAGCAGGGTATTCCGCTTGGCAATCCCCTGCGTCCCCGTGCCCAATTCGGCGAGCACGTCGGCGATGTCTCGCCCAGCGAGTTGGGTGGGGCGCACGCGCGTCACGGTCGCGGCCACAGTGTCAGCGGCACTGACCCCTGGCGCGGCATTCAGCAGCGGAAGCGTCTCGGCCTGCTTACCCGTCGCCGTCACCACGAAGACGTTATGCGCGAAAAGTGTCCCCAGCGTGTTATTGATCGTGTCTTTGATGCCCTGCCCCAGGATCAAGATCATGCCAATGGCGAAGACGCCCACGAAGAGCGCCGTCAGCGTCGCTGTAGTGCGCGTCCGCTGCCGCCCCATGTTGCGATAGGCCAGCATGATGGCCGTTTTCGCGCCACGCGGCGCGAACATCACCAGCACATCAGCCAGCGTCGCCAGCGCATAGACCGCCGCGCCGCCCGTCAACAGCAGCGCCAGCCCGCCAGCCGCCAGCGTCAACTTCACATCGGTAGGGAGGCCCCCCGTCAATGTCAGCAGGTTGATCTGGCTGATGCGCTGGGTGACGAAGTACAACCCCGTCGCGGTCGCCCCCAGCGCCAGCAGCGCGGGCAGCAGCCACAGGATGATGGTCGCGCGCGGGCGCTCATAGACAGGCAGACGCGCGATCAAGCTCACCAGCGCGCCAAAGCCACCCGCCATCACCACCACCAGGGCAATGCCGCCATACACCACCAGCGCCGCCGTCAGCACATCTTGCAAGATGAGGGTCGAAAGCCCCACGAAGAGCAACGACAGCACAGCGAAGAGCGCGCCCGTCACCAACCACGACAGCCGCGCGCCCCCGGCATCCTCACGCAACACGGCGATGGGCCGCACGCGGCTGGCCTGGGCGATGGGCACCAGCCCAAAGATCAGCGCCGTCAGCACACCGATGCCGATGCCCGACGCCAACGTCGGCCAATCCAACGGGATTTGCAGGTGCAGGAAGAAGGCCCCCTCCACCAGCGACCGCACCAGATAGGCCGCGCCCACCCCCAGCCC
>JACDGC010000177.1 GCA_013815535.1 Ktedonobacterales bacterium | reverse complement strand
TTGCAATACCCTGACCGCTCCCTCGCTGAACTGATCACGGCAGCCCTCATGCTCAATCACGGGAAGCGCTACCCCGTTGCGTTGGATTGCGTAGGAGGTCAGATGACCAGCCTGTGCTGCCGCATCATCGACGCACATGGTCATGTCATTTCCATTGTGGATGGACCGACGAATGATGGTGACACCAGCGATGTTGAAGCGCTCTTTGCGGTCTCAGGAACATTCCACACCTCGATCACCAGTGCCAGAGCGAAGTTTAAAGGACCAGAGCACTGGGCAGACTATCATCGTCAACTGACGACAATCGCCGAGTGGCTCGCCGACGGCCACATCGCGCCGCCACCGTTGACGGTTTTGGCGGGGCTCTCTGTCGCAACGGTTCAGCACGCGCATCAGTGCCTTGAGACGGGGCATGTGCATGGCAAGATCGTCATGGACGTCTTAGCCCATCCGCAGTGAGGGGATGGGCGCGGTGTGGCTGCAAACCAATGAAGCCCTGACTTTGGCCACAGGGGGGCAGCCCGCAGCGCCGCCCCCCTGTGGCCCCCAGATAAGCATCAATCAGCTGGCGTTTCGTGCGCCTTAGTCGCTGTCAGGAGCGCATACCCAAAGGTCCCCGACTTGATCGCCGCCGAGGCCGACTGTGCCAGGGCTTTTGCCTGCGCAAAGTCCACCGTTGGGGGCACGTCAATCTTTTTCAATTTGACCATGATCTCAGCCCCTAACAACTTCCCCTGGATCGCGCGCACCATCTCGGCCAGGGCCGCATCGTGCGGCTCAGTTTGGGCGACGGTGAAGCCCGCTTCGCGCAGATAGCGCACATATTCCGCCAGCGGTTGCGCATCCGCAATGCACGCGATCCAGGCAAGCAGACCACTCAGGTCGTCGGGCACCGCACCTGTGCGCGTCAGATCCGACAGGCCGACGCGCCCGCCTGGGGCAAGCACCCGCATAAACTCGCGTGCTGCGGTGGGCTTATCTGGGAACGTGCAAAACGCGCATTCGCAGATCACCGCGTCGAACGCGGCATCGGCGACGGGCAATTGCTCGGCGTCACCTTGCTGAAACGTCACCAGATGGTCCAGCCCTGCCGCCTGAGCGGCCAGGGTTGCGGCCTGCACCGATGCGCTGCCATAATCCACCCCGACGACCGTGCAACCAAACCGCTCAGCCAGGCGCAGCGCGCTGGCCCCCTGCCCCGCCGCGACATCCAACACGCGGTGCGTGGGCGTCAGCGCCAGCCACTCACCCAGCCGTTCCGTCAATGCCAGCCCCCCCGGATGAAATGAATCACCCAGGATCAACCGTGCCCACTCACTCTGATACGCCGTGGCACAGCAAGCCTTCAATTCACTCGCATCAGTGACCCCCAAGGCATCAATGGCGCGGTCCATCCACCACCGCCTTCTTCACGGTAGCACGCGCTTTCTTAGGGAGCACATGCAGCAAGGGCGTCGGGCTGTGGCCAGAGGTGGGGCGCTTGGGGGTGAAGTCGAATGTCAGCGGCTCGGGGATAAACGCCGTGCCAGCGCGGCGGGCCTGATTGCGCTTGCGCTCGCGCGCTTCCAGTTGCGTGCGCGCTTGCTCGCGATAGCCCACATTGTTATAGGCACAGAACGGGATCTGCTTGCCGTCGGGCAAGAGGATCTCTTTGCAGCACTTCATCAGATTCTTTTGGTTGAAGGTCCAGGGGTCCATGAAATCTTGCAGCATGATCATGAAGACCTGTTTGGCAAACGCCCCCATATCCAACGCCTCGGGTATCCCACACGCTTCGCACGAGAGTGCGAATTGCTGGGCCGCTTTGTCCGTCCCAGGGACGGCGGAAGACGACCACAGCCCTTCCAATGCAGTTTTGATATCCCCCGCCAGATCAGGCACAACCCGGTTGGTGATGTAGTCCAGATAATCCTCCACGTTGACCAGACGCGGCAACGGCAGCACGTTGTCACCATCGACCAGCGCATAGGTCACTGAGTTGCACGTGGGGAAGCAGCACGGCACGGGCACGAAGTCTTGGGGGGTGAACATGCCCTCGGTCTGCGCCGCCATGGCCTGCACAATATCGGGAATGGTCAGGCGCGTCATCGGGTCGTGCGTGCCATGCCGCCCAGACATGAAGGCCGGTTGGAAGTTGATGCCATGCACCGCCGGATGCTTGATGGCGAACTGCACGATCGCGCCAACCTCGTGGAGGTTGACCTCGCGGTCGATGGCGGGCACCAGCACGACGCCCAAGCCGATTTCGGCCAGGCGGTCCAGCGCGCGGAGCTTTTTGGGTAAGATATCGGCTTCACCCCGCAGGCGCTCATACGTCGCGGACTCGAAGCCGTCGAACTGGAAATAGATCGACGGGCGCACCTCGTTGAGTTCGGCCAGAAAGGCATCATCCTCCGCAATGCGTTTGCCATTGGTGTTGAGCATCACATAGCGGATGCCGCGTGCCTTCGCTGCCCGAATCATCGGGATGATCTGGGGGTGAATGCTCGGTTCACCACCCGAAAACTGCACGACTTCCGGGTTGCCCTCCGTCGCGACCAAATGATCCAAGATGCCCTCGACCTCGGCCAACGTCAAATTGAAGCCCGCGCCCGCGTTCGCGAAACACAACGGGCAATCCATATTACAGGCGGAATTGACCTCGATGATGCCCAGGCAAGCATGTTGCTGATGGTCAGGGCACAGACCACAATCATGCGGGCAACCATCCTTGATGGGGGTGGTGAATTCCAGCGGAATCGTGCCAGGTTTGTTGAAGCGACTGGCGGAGGTATAGGCCTGGGCATCGCCATACACCAGCCCCTCGAAAGTGCCATGCTCTGGGCAACGCTTACGCATATACACTTTGTTATCGCGCAAAAGGATGTGGGCATCGATCACGCGACGGCATTCGGGGCAGATGCTGCGCGTCAACTCAAAGAAGACATAATCGGCATCCTGCTTCTGCCGTGGCACTGGCACCGGCAGGGGTGGGACCGCAGCAGGGGAAAGCGGCGGGGAAGGGATCATCGTGGTAGCGAGCGCTTTTGCCTTGGTGGAGCGGGAGCCTTTGCTCATCGAGTCTCCTTTAGAGGTGCGGGGACACGTAGCCAAACGAGCCTGAAATGCCGATGCAAGGATCTGCTTTGGTTGTACATGAAAATGTCGCGCTAACGCAAGCGCCACCCTAGCCGTGTGGGGGTCAACCGCCCCTATAGCAGTCTCGCGGTCCATAGCGCATGTGCCACACCCTGGCAGCAGATGCGGCCATTGCGGCGGATTAGGACGCAGACTTGATCTCGCGGATGAATCACGGCTACGATCAGCGGGCAGGCTGGTCAGCAACACGGCGGGATGCAACCGCGCCAATTTCTGCGCTCGCCGCTTCGTCTTGGCGTGGCGAGCGTGCGGTGGCAACTGTGGAGAGTGTGGGAAAATGTTCGACTACGACGTAGTGATCATTGGGGGCGGCTCCGGCGGATTGGTCGCCGCGCGGCTGGCGCATGAGCTAGGAGCGAAGGTCGCGCTCGTTGATAAAGAGCGCCTCGGGGGTGATTGCCTTTATGCTGGCTGCGTCCCAAGCAAAACGCTCATTCACATCGCCAAGGTGGCCCAGACCGTGCGCCATAGCCAGGCAAATGGCACAACGCCAGCCCTTGCGCCGACCGAAATGCCGCGCATCGCGGCGACCATCGCGGGCGTCATTGCCACCATCGGCCAGGAAGAGACGGCCTATGTCAAAGGTGTGGATGTGCGGTTCGGCACGGCAACGTTCAGGGATGCCCACACCTTGCAGATCGATGATACGACCATCACCAGCCAGCGCTTCGTGTTGGCGACAGGCTCACAGCCAGCCATCCCCGAGGTGCCGAGCCTTGTGGGCACGCCCTACCTCACCAATGCCAATGTTTTCGATCTTGCCCAGTTGCCGCCGTCGCTCATCGTCATCGGTGGGGGGCCAGTGGGCTGCGAATTGAGCCAGGCATTCGCGCGGCTGGGCAGCAGCGTGACGCTCATTCAGCGGGCGGCGCGGCTGCTGCCCAAAGAAGAGCCCGCCGTTGCCGAAGCCGTCCAGCAGGCCCTCACCGCTGATGGGGTGCGCGTCATGCTGAACGCCCCAGTGCGCGCGGTCGCCCACACTGCGGGGCATTTTCATCTGCAAGTGGCTGAGGCAGCCACGGATGCGCCGGACCTCACCGCCGCAGCGTTGTTGGTGGCGACGGGTCGCAGCCCCAACGTCGCCGGGCTCGCCTTGGAAGCCGCAGGCGTGCGTTTTTCCAAGGCGGATGGCATCACCGTTGATCGCCATTTGCGCACCTCGGCCAATCACATCTACGCCATCGGCGATGTCGTGGCGGGGGGCTATCGCTTCACCCACGTTGCTGCGGCACAGGCAGGCGTCGCCGTCCCCAATGCGCTGCTGCCCCGCCTCTTCGCACGCACGCTGAACGAATCGGCGGTGCCTTGGGTGACATTTACCGACCCCCAGGCCGCGCGCGTGGGGCTGACGGAGGCCGATGCGCGGCAGCGCTTTGGGGCAGCCGTGCACGTGCAACAAATCCCCTTCGCGGCGCTGGACCGCGCCCAGACGGAAGGTCAAACGGCGGGGTTCGTGAAATTGGTCTTAGGTAAAAGCGACATGATCCTCGGCGCGCACATTGTCGGGGCCCATGCCGGGGAAATGATCGCTGAGATCGCGTTGGCGATGCGCCATCGCTTGGGGGTGGCGGGCATCATCGCCACCATCCACGCTTACCCCACCTACGCCACGGGGGTGCAGCAGGTCGCCTTTGAGGCCTACCTCGCGGGCGCGTCCTTTGCCAGCGCAAGGGGCATCGTCAAACGCTTCCTGCCAAAACGCACTTGAGGCTACCCCAGGCGCGCAAAGATGGCGGTCAAGAAGCCGCCCACGGCAGCGCTGCCGATGATGGTGGCGAACCAGACGGGCGCGTTATGGCGGGCACGCGCGGCGGCGACGGTCACATGGTCAAACCAGGTGCGCGTCGGCGCTTGCAGCAGGCGGTAAAAGATGAAAGGTGGCAAAGTCAGCAAGATGAGCTGTGGCCACAAAACCCACCCATCATGGTGGGAAAGCGCGGACACCGTCGCGGGGATCGTGATCAATCCCCCCAGGCTGAGGGCCCCCGTCAACACCACGACGATCCACCAGGCCCATTTTTGCCCCGA
The DNA here is from genome assembly GCA_013815535.1 of Ktedonobacterales bacterium. Lineage (GTDB taxonomy): Bacteria > Chloroflexota > Ktedonobacteria > Ktedonobacterales > JACDGC01 > JACDGC01. The sequence goes on along the minus strand of JACDGC010000177.1, from coordinate 2,098 downwards.
GCGCAACCCCTCACCCAGCGCCACGCTCAGGCCAAACGCCACCAGAAAGCCGACCACCAGGAAGACGGTCATGCCGGGTTGCGCTGGCGACATCGCAAAACCCCGCGCGCCAAAACGAATGGCCAGGAAGACGTTGGTGAGCATCTGCGCGCCCAGCGCCCAGATGAACGCGACCCCAAGACCGATACCCAGTGGTTTGGCAAGGGCCACCTGGGGGCGTGCGGGTGATTGGTTGGCAATGGACATTTCTCTTGGCGTCTCCTGTGCGGCATACGTCGGCGATTCCCATTATCATGCTGCATCAACCATACCAGAAATCGGTTGCTGGCGTCACCCCCGCGCAGCGCCGACTTCAATGCACGCGTCGGAGCCGATCTCACAGGCGCACCCCCCATTTCTCTGGCGGGGGCGATGTGCCATGTGCCCCACTAAAACGGGCGAGATGTTGCCAGGTGGCCGCGCCAAACAGGCCCGCCGTCACGACAGCTAGCTGATTGCGCCGCCGCTGCCAGAGGCGGGCAGTGGATTGATGTGCTTGCCGCGCAGCGACGAGGCCCAGCAGTGCGAGCGCCACATGGGCCGCGCCAGCCGTGCGCCCCAACCCCGTCGGCGCAACTATGACGGGGTTCGACTGCGCGAAGGTGCGGCCAAAGCCAACGAGCATGGGCAAGCCCCACCGAAGCGCGAAAATCCCCAAAAACCAACGTGGCACCTGACCTTGCCGTGTTTGTGTGAGGGTGAGCGCGGTCCACGCCAGCACATCCGCCTCACCATCCAGATAGCGCCCCAGGGCCGACGCACGGCTGGTGCGGCGCGCCAGGGGACCGTCAACGATATCGGTCATCAGAATGGCGACCAGGGCACCCGCGCATTCCCCATCGCTGAGGGGCTGATCTTGCACCAAGCGCGTCAGCAGCCAGCCACCAACCCAGCCACGGAGCGCGGTCAACGTCATGGCGGGGCCAAGCGACGCGTGATGCTGGCCCGTCAACTGGCGATGCAGCCCCAAATGCACGTAGATGTCGCCCAATTGTGCCATGGTCATTGCCGCGAGGGGCCAGCCATGGCGCACTGCCGCCATACTGCCCAGACGTTGGCACCGCCGTGCCGTCACCACCAGCGGCAACACGCATAGCAAAGTCGCTAGAAGACGCCAATCCCGCACGAGGCGGGGCTGGTGGCGCGCCGTCGCTTGGGACTGCCGCCACGATGTGACGACGAGCTCCCCCCAAGCCCTGGGGCGATAGCCTGCTGCCCGCAGATCGGCCAACACCTGCTGACTGAACGACACGTCTTCCATCCCTCACCCCTTTGCTTCAACTATAGCTCATGAGTGCATGGAGGCCGCATCGCCTCAGAATGATGGAGCTTGTAGATGACCATGGTTCAGATGGCATGGTCATCCATTGGGTGGCACCAACGCCTCATCACCAGCGCGCGCTCAGGCTTCGGCGGGTGCGACATAAGGAAATGCGTCAGGCAAAGAACTGGTGACGCTCTTAGGAGAGAGACCACCGTTGAACGCGGAATTCGTGACCAGCGAAAACAGGATATCCGGCGTGTTGTCGGTCAACGTCCGACCATTCTGGCCAGCAAAGCTGTAGCTGGCTGGGCTTCCCACCTGATAGGGCAGCATATCTGGCAAGAGGCGTGCGACCACCACAGCACCATACGCCGTGGCATCCACGACGGTGCCGTGGGCCGCAACGACCGCAGCCACCTGCTGAGCAAACACCGCCCCATAATTGGCGCGATCATCCGCTGGAACGGTCGTGTTGTAGTGACTGGCGGCATGGTCATCCGCCGCATGAAAGATCGGTTGAATCATCGGATGGCCAGCGCGATTGATGGGATGCCACCCCCCCGCATCAGTTGCCAACATCGAGGTTCCCCAGACGTGAATGCGCTTGTCGGGGGGCAAGCGCCAGTCCAGTTCACCATCAGGCACCTCCAAAACCAGGGCATTGATGGTTGTGTTGGCAAAGAGGTTGACGGCGGTTTCGGGCCGCCAAGTGCCCAGATCAACGCGTTGCCCAGTGGTGAACGCCGTGCCCACCGCCTTGAGCACCGTGGGATCAATATAAAAGGGGTCGCCCGC
>JACDGC010000176.1 GCA_013815535.1 Ktedonobacterales bacterium | reverse complement strand
GGCGCAGGCACTTACCAAATAATATATGGGCAGTTTCTGCAAGACAGTTTCCGCGCAGGCGTGCCTGCTACTCTGCGTCTTCCAGCACTGGACCATAGACGCCTTCTATACGTCGCAGATAGCCCGTGGCCTGTGCCAACCGCAACGACGCCGTATTTTCCGCAAAGGCACTATAAATAGGCGTCAGCCCTTGTTGCTGCACTAGCGCGGTCCAGAGGATGGTCGCAGCGGCGGCATAGCCCTGCCGCCGTGCAGCGGTGAGCGTTTCAATGCCCAACTCGCAGGCGGCAAGCGTTTTGCGCGAACTATGCGCCAGCGTCACCAGTTGCCCATGCACCACGACGCCGACATATGGGGCCAGATGCGGCTTCAGCACGAGCGGGGCTGCGTGCGGCAGCATCGCATCCAGCAACTCACCATCAGCGTTGGTCAGCACCCGAGCACGTTGCTGGGCATGAGCCTGCTGTTGCGGAGAAATCGGGGGCGCATGAAACACCACTTCGCGGCGCATCTGCACAGCAGGCTCCCAGATGGCCCCAGCTTTGCGCGCATGTGCCAGGAGGCGTACACGCTGATCAAGGGAGGCGGCAACGTGCCATATCTCGATCTGCTCAGCAGCACAGGTGCCCAGATACAGCAACCAGGGTGGGGTAGGCTGTGTCACATCAAACCGTTGCAGGGGCTCAGCAAAGGGTGGCAGCGATAGGTTCCACACGGCTTCGATGTGCAAGCGCAGCAATTCGCGGTCGGTCACGGTCACGCCTCCTTTTGTGGGCAAGGGAAGCAACCATCACAGGATGTGGGCACAACAAGGGAAGAATACGCATTGAGGTCCTTTCTCTTCCCCATACATGCCAGCGGTCGATGCGCCAAAGGACGACAAACTTCCGCCAGATCGTACCCAAATCACGGGAATCATGTCAACAGAGAAGCGAGCGATTCACCAGCAGGGGCGAACCTGTTGGCGCGCCATCCGCAATCCATTTTCAGGGACCCCGTTGGTCAGGGCCAGCTAGACAATGCGGGCGTGATAGCGCATAATCGGGGCAACGAGTACACTAGCACTAGAGGGAGACCCTGAGAATATGACATCATCCACCCCCCAAACGCCAGTGCACGTCATCAACTATGATGCCGGTGGCTACGATTACCGCGATTTTTGGCAGGGACGTGATTACGAACAGTGGGCCGAAGTCCATGTGATTCGCCGCATCTTACGCCGTACCACGCCCGTCCAATGGGCCGTGGATCTGGGTGGGGGTTTTGGTCGCAACGTACCCTTGGAGCTAGAGCGTGCCCAACACGTCGTCCTGATGGACTATTCCTGGACGAACCTCCAAAACGCCGAGCACAACCTGCTGGCTGATGGGCAAAACACGGGGCGTGTCTTTCTGGTGCGCGGCAACATCTATCACCTGCCCTTCCGCGATGCCTCCTTCGAGCTAGGTTCCACCATCCGTGTGCTCCATCACTTGGCTGCCACGAATGACGCCATCGCCGAGATGAGCCGCGTCATCGGCCAGCATTGGCTGCTGGATGTGCCGATCAAGCATCACCTGCTTGCGCGGATGAAGGCCGCTGTGCGCGGCAAAGGCAGCGCGCTGCGCACCCGCGACGCCAACGAGTTGGGCAACAAAGACGAACCCTTTTGGAACTATCATCTTGGTGCCATCCGCGACGAGGTGCGTGCGCAAGGTTGGTCCGACTCACTCGTGGCCAGTGTGGCAAACTTCCGCCGCTGGGAGCGCGCGGTGCCACGCCCGCTGCGGGGGCCGGTGCGTCCGCTGGTCTATGGCGCTGAGCGGCTGGCGCAGCCGATGGGGCGGGGTTGGTGGGGTCCGGCGCAGTTTCTGTGGCTGACCAAACGCCAGCAACAAGCCTTCGCAGACAGCGAGAGCGTCTTGGGCACGCCTCCAGCGGCGGTGGCCGCCCTCGCGCCACGTCTGTGGTGCCCCAGTTGCCATGGCAATCTCACATGGACCGACGCCAGTGCCACCTGCACTGCCTGCGCCAAACCCTTCACGCGCCAGGGGATGATCTGGGATTTCGTCGTCGAGTAGCTGATGGCAAAGCGCGTTGACCGAAACCATGAAGCCGAGGAATTAGGGTTCCTCGGCTTCATGGTTTCTTTACAAATGAGTCTTCGATATATCTTGACATCTTCCCCAAAAAGATATATCTTATACATAACACGATATATCGTGAACATACGAATGGAGTACAAACATCATGCGCGAACATTTTGACGGTCCCTTTGGCGGACCTCGCGGCGGCTTCGGTCGCCATGGCCGGCCCTTTGGGCCTTTCGGTGGCCCCTTTGGCGGACACTTCGGTGGGCACCACGGCGAAGCACCAACCCCCGAGCAGCAAGCATTCTGGCAAGAGGCCCGCGCGACGGGGCAGCAGTTGATGGCCACCATCAGCGCCGCTCAGTCTGACCCCGCCACCCTGGCCAAGGTGAAAGAGATTCTTTCCCAGGCGCGCATCGCCCTGGCGGCGCTCGCCAGCCAGCAAGGCAGCACGCCCCCGACCTCCCAGGCCTAGGGACGCCCGGCCCTACGGCCAACAGGCCCCACCCTCATCGCGAGTGGTGGGGCGTTTTTTTATGATTGATGACGACGCTGCTCGATCATCTCTTGTACGTCGGCAAAGATGGCGAAGTCGCCCTGCAAGATATCCGCGCCATGCGTACGCAATGCCCTTGCCCAAAAAGCCAGGGCTTGTGCGATTTGCTCATCGGAAAGCTCCTTGAATGCTTGGCTGGCGGCAGCTTCCATTGGTGCGCGGACGATCAGGATATTGTCAAAGATGGTTTCAAAGATGAAAGCTCGCATAGGCTCGGGCAGGGGCGTCGGTGGTATCGCGCCATCGATCAACCGCAGGATAGAAATTTCCACCCGCTCGAACTCAACGCTGCGATCAACATAGACCGCTACCGATGCGGAACGATAGATAGTGCGCGTGACATACCATTCATAGGTAACGCTCACCAAGTGAAAACCAAAGTCGCGTACGAGGTACCCAAAATATTGCTCAGACTGCGTGCGCCAGGAATCGATGAGTTTTTCTTTCCCTGCGAGGAATTCCGCTTTTTTACGCGCTCGTGTCGCTTTCTTGTCTTCATTGGTCATCGTGCCGCCCCTCATGTGCTGAGACCGAGCGATATTTGGCCGTTCTTGCGAGAAGCTGTCCCCAAAATTGTACCATGTGGTATGGTCAAAAGAGACATGGGCAATGGCTCGTCGCTGCAAAATACCTGTTTGGGAGTTCATGCAAAATGGATATCAGCAACGCGGTGGTGATCGTCACGGGGGCATCATCGGGGATCGGCCTGGCGACGGCGCGGCTGCTGGGGGCGCAGGGCGCGCGTGTCGTGCTGGCGGCGCGCTCCGCAGACACGCTGGCCCAGGTGGCGGCAGAACTGCCCGACGCGTTGGCCATCCCCACCGACATGAGCGATGTCGCGGCAATTCAGCACATGGTCGCCGCTGCCCAGGCACAGTATGGCCGCGTCGATGTCCTCATCAACAATGCAGGGCGGGGCTTGCATGTGCCCATTGAAGAACTGAATCTCGATCAGTATCGCCAATTAGTTGACCTCAATCTTGTCGGCGTGTTGGCGGCGATGCAGGCGGTCATTCCCATCATGCGGGCACAAGGGGGCGGCGTCATCATCAATATCAGTTCCGGCCTCTCGAAGATGCTCGTGCCCGGCGTCGCACCCTATGCCTCGACCAAATATGCCCTCAATGCCCTCACGCTCACCGCGCGGCACGAGCTGGCCCGCGACAACATCCGCGTCGGCGTCATGTACCCCGGCGTCACGGCGACCAATTTCGCGCAAAATGTGATCGCCCGTAGCGCCAATGCGGGCAGCAGCGGCATGCAGGCCGAGACCGCCGAGCAGGTGGCGGTCAAGATCGCCGAGGCCATCACGACCGAGGCGGCGGAGACCTATGCGGATTCGCTGGCCGCCTTCGCGCCCCGTCCCGCCGGTCAGTCCCCCGCATGAGCACCGATCCATCGTCGATCCCGCCCGTCACCCTCGCGCCCGCCCTGCTGAGCGAATTACGCGCGGTGGTCGGCCCCGCGAACCTGCTGACGGAGGACGCCGACCGGCTGGCCTATGGCATCGACGGCACGTGGGTGGAGCGGCTGCCGCAGGTCGTCATCCTCCCCGCGACGGAAGCCGAGGTCGCCAAGATCGTCAAGATCGCCGCGCGTGTGGGCATCGCCATCACCCCGCGCGGCAATGCCAGCGGCCTCTCGGGGGGGGCGCTGCCACGCGCGGGTATCGCCCTGGCGCTGACGCGGATGAATCGCATCATCGAGATCTCGCGCGACGATCAGGTGGCGGTGGTCGAGCCGGGCGTCATCACAGGCGAGCTGCAACGCGCGGTGGAGCGCATTGGCCTCTTTTACCCGCCCGATCCGTCGTCGCTGAGCGTCTCGGCCATCGGCGGCAACATCGCCGAGAACGCGGGCGGCGCGCGCTGCCTGAAGTATGGCGTCACGGGTGACTATGTGATGGCCCTGCGCGTCGTGTTGCCCTCGGGCGCGGTCATCCGCACGGGCGGGCGCACCGTCAAGAATGTGACGGGCTACAACCTGCGCGCCCTTTTCGTCGGGTCAGAGGGCACGCTGGGCATCGTCACCCAGGCGACGCTGCGGCTGTTGCCCAAACCACGCCATACGCTCACCTGCGCCGCCCATTTCATGGATATCGAAGCAGCGGCCCACGCGACCACTGCCATGCTGCTCTCGGGCATCATCCCCACCACCATCGAACTGATGGACCGCACCACCATTGATTGCGTCGAAGCGCTGCTGCACCTGGGCCTGCCAAACGACACCGCTGCCCTGCTGCTCATCAGCGTGGATGGCAATCACCTGGATGCCGTAACGGACGACCTGGCGACCCTAGCCGAAATCTGCCAGACCACTGGCGCAACGCAGGTGCAGAGAGCCGACACCCCCGAAGAAGCGGCGCGGCTGTGGCAAGCACGGCGCTCTGTCGCCCCAGCCCTGGCCCGCCGCCGCCCCAACAAGCTTGGCGAAGATATCGCCGTCCCCCGCAGCCAGATCCCCGCGATGGTGCGCGCCGTGCGCGCTATCGCCGCCGAATATCAGTTGCTCATCCCCCTCTATGGTCATGCGGGCGATGGCAATCTGCACCCCAACATCCTCTGTGACCGTCGGGATGCCGAAGAGATGACGCGCGTGCGCGGCGCGGCGGCGGCCATTTTCGCGGCGGCGGTGGCACTGGGGGGCACCCTTTCCGGCGAACACGGCATCGGCCTGCTAAAAAAAGAATTTCTCGAAAGTGACCTTGGCCCCGACCAGATCGCCCTGATGCCCGCCATCAAGGCTACCATCGATCCGACGGGCATCTTCAACCCCGGCAAGATCTTCCCCACTGGCACAGCAGAATGGGAATAGGCAGCGCCAACAATATTTGCTATAATGGGGCCAAATCTGAGTGTTCGGTTCTCATGCGCGGCCAACACCGCGCTCCACAAGGAGCAAACCATGATACCTTCCTCTGCCGAGCCACCCCCTCAAGGGCCCCGTCTCCGTCCACCTGCCCCGTGGCCCATCGACATCCTCAATGGCGCGTTTCGCGGTGACTATTGCACCAATCTGGGCTATGCGGGCTACATCACGCAAGGGGTGTGCGGTTTCCTGCCGGGCATCGGGTCCATCTGCGCCTTCCGCGATTTCTTCGCGGCAGTGCGCCACCGCGACCGTCTGGGGATGGCGCTGAACGGATTTTCGGTCTTACCCATCGCTGGAGGCTTCCCCAAAACCGCCCACGTGATCCGTGGCATTGTTGATATCTCGCAAGCGGCCAGTCTTGGTAGTAACATGCGCCAGCATCATCTCGACAAACACCGCACACAGGCCTAACGTTCGCGGCGCCTGGTGATGGAGACCCCACCACTGTTGCGACCACGTTGCGACACTTTTCCGCAACGCTGGTGGGGCCGCGTGCATGTTCCGCTTAAGAGAACGCCACATCCCAGGAGAAGCGCAGCAGGCAGCATGATTCTGGGTGCACGGCTGGGCGCAGGCATCGGCGCTGTGCTGCGCGCGCCAGCCCACCTTCGGCTCAACGCGACACTGCCCTAAAGAACTTATGCCGCCCTTGCCAATGCCACTGCGCTATGCTCAAGGTGACTCATCGTGGTCGCCTCCTTGTCAGTTTTGAACGTGCTCACCGCCTGAGCTAACTGGTGTGCAAGCGCATTTAGATTCTGCACATAGGCCTTGGATTCTTGCATCTGAGCCGACATTTGTTCCGTCGCCGCCGACACCTCTTGCGCGGCGGCACTGTTTTCTTCGCTCACGCTCGTAGCACTAGCGATGTCGTGGCTGAGGCTGATGGTCTTTTCCACCATGTCGCGGGCCTTTTGTTGCGTGTGCATAGCACGTGCCACGCTTTCCTCCACGTGCTCCACTCCCTGCTCCATCGCCTTGACTGCGTGAGCTGTTTCCCGCTGGGTTTCATGGATGATCTGCTCGATATCCCGCGTCGCCTGGCTCGAACGTTCAGCGAGCTTGCGCACTTCGTCGGCAACCACCGCGAAGCCTCTTCCTTGCTCACCCGCACGGGCAGCCTCGATGGCCGCATTCAAGGCCAGCAAGTTCGTTTGCTCAGCAATTTCCGTGATCGTCTGAATGATCAGCCCCACCTGCCCCGATTTCTCACCAAGCGTTTGCACACTCGTCGCCGTGCTCATCGCTGCTTCCCTGAGCACGTTCAGCGACTGCAAGGTATTCTGAGATTCCTCCTGCATCGCCCGGCTCGATTCAGCCAGTTGCCCAACCCGCGCCGAGGCTTCGACCAATTGAGTGGTTTGCTGTTGCGCGCCGCCAGCCACCTGCAAAATCGTTTGGGCCACCTGATCACTGGCCTGGCTGCTCTGGCTCGTTGCCGCGTCGATCTGCGAGGCCGCATACGCGACGGTTCCCCCCAGGCTGCTGATCTCTCCCACCAGCGTTCGCAAATTCAACATCATATGGTCAACCGCGTCGGCAAGTTGGCCGATCTCGTCTTTGCCCTGCACCAGCCGCATCGTCGCGTCAGCAGACCGGATGTCACCCGCAGCCACCTGCTGCGCAATCCCTACCATGGCGCGTAACGGTTGCGTGATGGAAGCCGAAATGCCGAAGCCCAAAACGACTGCAAGTGCGATGGCCAAAACAATGGTGACGAGCAAACCACGCACCAAGTGATCATGGGTAACCTGTGCCGCACTCGTCAGAT
>JACDGC010000175.1 GCA_013815535.1 Ktedonobacterales bacterium | reverse complement strand
GTGGTACGCCCCCATCTTCGTGGTGGCCGCCATGGGCGCGTATCTCATCGCGTTTCACCCAGCCACCAGCGCCGAACTGTTCTCACCCTTCACGCTGATCAGCCACGCGCAAACGCACTTCGCCCTGATCGCCCTTGGTGCCGCCTTCTTTTGGGGCACCTCCACCGCGATGGGGCGGCTCCTCACCGACAAGCTGTCGTTCATCACATTGACTGGCGCGCGCTTCACCATGGGGCTGCTCTTCTTGCTGGTGTGGGCCGTGGTTTCGACGCCAAATCTGCCCCAGACGTTCGCCCACGACCTGGCGCAGCCCAGCCTGGCGCTCTATCTGGTCTTGTTGGCGCTCATCCCCGGTTTGGCAGGCTTGCTGATCTATTACAGCGGTCTGCGCCATACCCCCGCCACATATGCTACACTGGCAGAGCTAGCCTATCCCGCAGCGACGGTAATCATCACCACGTTCGTGTTGAAAGCCCCACCGGTGGGGATGCAGATCGTCGGCGTCGTGCTCGTCGCTGGGTCCATCACCGCGATGAACCTGATCAAGGGTGGCGTGCATGTCGCCGCCGCACCCGAGCCGACGGTGACGGTCGCCCGATAACCCTCATCCCCGAAAGGAACCTTGCCCCATGACACGCCAGGACAACGACCAAACGCCGCTGGTCATCAGCAGTACGCGCAACCCGTTGGTGAAACGCATCCGGGGGTTGCGCCACCGCGAGGCACGCGCCAGCGAAGGCGTGGTCCTGGTGGAGGGGCTGCGTGCCATCATCGAAGCCGTCCAGGTGGGCGTCAAAATCGAGACGCTGCTCTACGCCCCCGAGCGGCTCCGCAGCGATCTGGCCAAGGCCACCGTGGAACAAGCCCGCAAGCGCGGCGCGCAACTGGTGCTGGCCACCCCCGAGGTGCTGGATGACCTCTCGGACCGCGACGTTTCGCAGGGCATCTTCGCCATCGCGCCGCGCCCACAGCACATCTGGGAAGAGGTGCCCCTGCACGTCGCCCCCTTTGTGTTGGGTATCTACGAGCCCCAAGACCCCGGCAACGTCGGCACCATCACGCGCACATCGGATGGCGCGGGCGCGGCAGCGGTCATCACCTTTGGCGCGCAAGGGGCCGATCCCTTTGACCCCAAAGCCATCCGGGCCAGCATGGGATCGATCTTCTCGGTGCCCGTCGTCGAGTTGGGCAAAACGGAACTCGCGCTGCGCGCCCTGCGCGACCGCAAGCTGCGGTTGGTGGGGGCGTCAGACAAAGGCATCATCGACCTGTGGGACGCGCCCCTGCTCGAACCCACCGTGATCCTGCTGGGCAACGAGCGCGCGGGGTTACCCCCCAACGTGCTGGAAAGATGCGATTCGGTGGTGCGCATCCCGCTGGCGGGCCATGCGGATTCGCTCAATGTCGCCGCCGCCGCCGCGATCTTCGCCTTCGAGGCCGTGCGACAACGGCGGTGAGGGCACCATAGCAAGAGGGGGTCGCTATCCCTGGATAGCGGCCCCCTCTCGGCTTGATCGGGTAGCCTAGTTCCCTTGGAACTCTTTGCCCGGACCATTGAATGCATCTTTGATCTTGTCGAAGATGCTGTTGCCGCGCTGATCTTGCAGCTTCTCGATATCAGCGAATTCACGCAGCAACTCTTTTTGGCGGGGCGTCATGCTGGTGGGCGTCACCACCTTCACCACCACGTGCATGTCACCGCGCCCCTGGCTGTGCACGATGGGCACGCCCATCCCCTTCAGCCGGAAGGAGCGCCCCGTCTGGGTGCCCGCTGGGATCTTGAGGGTGGTGTTGCTGTTGTCGATGGTAGGCACTTCCACCTCATCGCCCAGCGTCACTTGCGTGAAGGAACACGGCAGATCATAGATCAAGTCGTTGCCCTGGCGCTTGAAGAACGGGTGCGGCTTCACCGTCAGGTTGACGAAGAGGCTGCCCGGTGTGCCGCCCCGCGCGCTCACCTCGCCCTCGCCTTGCACGCGCACCGTCACGCCGTCATCCACCCCCGCCGGGATGTTGACCGCCACGCGGCGGTTGTTGCGCACGCGGCCCTGGCCACGGCAACGCTCGCACGGCGTGGTGATGACGCGCCCCTCACCCCGGCAGCGGTCGCAGACCATCACATTGACGAATTGGCCAAAGATCGACTGCTGCACACGGCGAATCTCTCCGGTGCCTTGGCAATAGGTGCAGCGCTGGGTGTTCGTCCCCGGTTGCGCGCCGCTGCCATGGCAGGTGCCGCAAGATTCCCAGCGGGGGATCTCGATCTCTTTTTGCGTGCCGAAGACGGCTTCTTCGAACGAGATCGTCAGGTCATAGCGAATGTCGTTGCCACGCTGGGCACCACCGCGCCGCGTCTGCGAGGTCGCCCCACCAAAGAACGTCTCGAAGAGGTCGCTGATGTTGACGCTGCCCGCGAACGGGTCGAAGCCCGCCCCGGCACCCGCGCCCGCGTTCACGCCCGCGTGCCCAAAGCGGTCATAAGTCTGGCGTTTTTGCCCATCGCTCAGAATTTCGTAGGCTTCACTGATCTCTTTGAACTGGGCTTCAGCATCTTTTTCTTTGTTGACATCGGGATGATATTGGCGGGCGAGACGACGAAACGCTTTTTTGATCTCGTCTTCTGTGGCCGTCCGTTGGAGCCCTAAGATTTCATAGTAATCGCGTTTCGCCGCCATGGGGGAGTCTCCTCAACAGGATGAGTCACGTAGAAGCCTGTTGCTTTGAATTATGCCTTGTGCCTTATCATACCGTACTGCTCAGACAAGAGCAATAGTTTGAGGATGGTGCTAGCACTTCTGGGCCGGGAATGCTGAGAGGAAGGGTACGCGCGGAGCATAGTCACCCATGCTCCGCGCGGATTACCTAGACTTCCTTATATTCGCCCTCGACGGTGTTGTCGTCGCCACTCGTGGTGCCGCCGCTGGTGCTGCCACCTTCGGGGCCGCCTGTGGCGTCGTCGCCGCCCGTCGCGCCCATCGAGCTATAGATCTGCTCCGAGATCTTATAGAACGCCTGTTGCAGGGCTTCGCGCGCGGTCTTGATGCGCTCCACATCATCCGTGCCCAGCGCGGCGCGCACGTCCGCGATCTTGCCTTCGACTTCCGTCTTTTGGTCGGCATTGATCTTGTCGCCCAGTTCGCGCAGCGTCTTTTCGGCGTTATACGCCTCGCTGTCGGCCTGGTTGCGCACCTCCACCTCTTCGCGGCGGGCGCGGTCATCCGTGGCATGCGACTCTGCGTCGCGCACCATGCGGTCGATCTCTTCCTTCGACAAACCGCTGGACGACTGGATGGTGATGTGCTGTTCGCGGCCCGTGCCCTTGTCGCGTGCTTTCACGCTGACGATGCCGTTGGCGTCGATGTCGAAGGTGACTTCCACCTGCGGCATGCCGCGTGGCGCGGGGGGGATGCCATCCAGAATGAAGCGACCGAGTGAGCGGTTGTCCTTCGCCATCTCGCGCTCACCTTGCAGCACGTTGATTTCCACGCTGCTCTGCGCGTCCGAGGCGGTCGAGAAGACCTGGCTCTTGGTGGTGGGGATGGTCGTGTTGCGCTCGATCAGCTTGGTGAAGACGCCGCCCAGCGTCTCGATGCCCAGCGACAGGGGGGTCACATCCAGCAACAGCACGTCGCGCACATCGCCCGTCAACACGCCCGCCTGAATGGCCGCGCCGATGGCGACGACTTCATCCGGGTTCACGCTCTTGTTGGGTTCGCGCTCGAAGACGCGCTTCACCAGCGCCTGCACGGCGGGCATGCGAATCTGGCCACCGACCAGCACCACTTCGTTGATGTCGCCCGACTTGACGCCCGCGTCTGCGATGGCCTTCACCACTGGGTCGCGCGTCTTATCGATGAGGTCCCCGGTCAGTTGCTCCAGCTTGGCACGCGTCAACGTCATGTTGAGATGCTTCGGCCCGCTGGCATCCGCCGTGATGAAGGGCAGATTGACCTCGGTGGTCATCGCCGACGAGAGTTCCTTCTTGGCCTTTTCGGCTGCCTCTTTCAGGCGCTGAAGGGCCATCTTGTCGCTGCGCAGGTCGATGCCTGCCTCACTCTTGAAGGAATCCGCCAGCCAGGTGATGACGCGCTGGTCAAAGTCGTCGCCACCCAGATGGGTGTCACCGTTGGTGCTCTTCACCTCGAAGACGCCGTCGCCCAGTTCCAGCACCGACACGTCGAAGGTGCCACCACCGAGGTCATAGACCGCGATGCGCTCATCCTTCTTCTTATCCAGACCATAGGCCAGCGCGGCAGCCGTCGGCTCGTTGATGATGCGCAGCACTTCCAGGCCAGCGATCTTGCCCGCGTCCTTGGTGGACTGGCGCTGAGCGTCATTGAAGTACGCAGGTACGGTGATGACCGCCTGAGTGACCTTCTCGCCCAGATAGGCTTCCGCGTCGGACTTCAGCTTCTGCAAGATCATCGCGGAGATTTCCGGGGGCGAATACTGGCGACCCAGCACCTCCACCCAGGCATCGCCGTTGGGGGCTTCGGTCATTTTATAAGGAACGAGTTGCTTGTCGCGGTTCACTTCGGGTCGCGATATTTGCGGCCCATGAAACGCTTGATCGAGAAGACCGTATTCTCGGGGTTGGTGATGGCCTGGCGCTTGGCGACCTCGCCCACCAGCCGCTCGCCGCCCTTGGTGAAGGCGACCACGGAGGGGGTCGTGCGCGAACCTTCCGCGTTTGGGATGACGACTGGCTCGCCGCCTTCCATCACCGCCACGACGGAGTTCGTCGTCCCCAAGTCGATGCCGATTACTTTTGCCATGTGTCTCAGTCGTCCTCCTGAACTATGCGACAGCCACAGGCGGGCTGCCACCTATCGTCATTCCACTTTCGCGGAATGGTTCGTATCGTGATCTTTGGTTGTATAAGTTTCAGTTGGCCCCTCACCATCCATGGAGGGGTCAGGCGTGGCACCACCGCTGCCGAAATAATCGGCCAGCAGATCGTTCATGATGTCGGTCATGTAGCGCACCAGCGCGACGGCCTTGGAATATTGCATGCGCGTGGGGCCAACCACGCCCAGCAACCCGCCCGGCATGCCTGGCAAGCCATAGCGGCCCACCACAATGCTGAGGTCGTGCAGATCCGTCTCGCCACCGATGACCACCTGCACGCCGCCCGCGTCGGGCAGTTGCTCTTGCAGCATCGGCAGCAGGGCGTTTTGTTCCAGCGCCTCCACCACCTTGCGGATGCGTTCGCCGCGCTCTTGCTCATCGCCGAGGCGCGTGAACTCGGGCTGACCCAACATGCGCGTCAGCCCTTCTTGATAGACATCCTCTGACCCCCACGTGGTGTGGCGGCTGATGTGTTGCACCAGCGCCAGCGTGACGACCTGCTCGTTGGGGGTCAGCGTCGCCAACCCACCCGCGTCCACGAAGTCGCCGAGTTCGCTGCCACTTTGCCCACCAAAGCGGGCATTCAGCCCCTGTGATAAGCGGCTGAGGTCTTCTTGCGTGGCGGGGTCGGGCAAGAACAGGCGGCCCTGGCTGAGCGAACCATCGCGCAGCACCAGCACCAAGAGGGCGATGGTGTCGTTGAGCGACAACATCTCGAAATGCTTCAGCCGCCCCTCACTGGCGCGGGGGATGGTGACAACCGCCGCGCTGCCCAGGGCCTGGGAAAGGATGCTGGCCGACAGCCGCACCCATTGGTCCAGTTGATACTGCACCTGATAGAACTGGTGCCGAATCAAGCGCTGCTCGTGCATCCCCAGCGTCGATTCGGGCATCAACCGCTCGACGAAGTAGCGGTAGCCGAGGTCGGTGGGGATGCGACCACCCGAGGAGTGGCGTTGATAGACGAAGCCATCCTCTTCCAACGCTTTCAGGTCGATGCGAACGGTAGCGGAACTGTAGCCAAGCTGATATTTCTCAGCGAGTGGTTGTGACGCCACCGGCTCCGCTGTGCGAATGTATTCCTCCACCAAGGCGCGCAAAATGGCGTCCTTACGGGGATTCAATCGCTTTTCCATCAACCTGCCTCGTGGCCATCAGCGCGCCAGCGCGGCTGATAGCACCTGAATGATTGCTTTGTTAGCAGTCACACATGGCGACTGCTAACACTCCATAGGATACCATGCTAGGCGGGACGCTGTCAAGGTTTGCGCAGACAATTCTTGTATGTTTTGCGCTGGTCAAATTTCGCCCCGCAAAAAGCTCCCTCCCCTCGTTTATACGAGGGACGGCGGGGAACGCTTCCCCATCCCGAACGGGCAAAGGAGCATCGGTTATGCACACTCGGCGTTCATTCCAGTTACTCGGCATCATCATCGCAGCGGCGGCAATTCTCATGGCCTGTTCATTTGGGGCCAATGCTTCATCGACGCTAAGCCAGAGCACCACCACAGGTGGCACAACACCTCCTGCGACAAGCGCGACACTGACGCCCCCACCCGCCTTGACGTGCAGTGCCGCCCTCCCTGGCGCGGGTGCCGCCAACGGCGGCGCGCACTTTACCGATCTCCCCTACCCCACTGGCGCGCTGGCCACCGGACTGACGCCCCACCATAGCGGCACCGGGGAGTGGACGATCTCACTCCAACAGGTCTGTGTGTCAGGCAGCGCCGTCAGCACCATCCGCAGCTATTATTCCGCACAATTGCCCACTCACAGTTGGGCCATTTCGGCAACATTGCCCTTTGATGGCAGCTTGCAAGCGCCATGTGGCGACCCCTATTGCTGGGGCAAAGATGCCGCGCCGCGCTATGTGGGGTTGGAATCCGTCACCGATCATGGCGGAGGCATCATCACCTATCAACTGCGGCTCTTCGTGCCGCCCCCCGCACCGAACTGTAGCGCGGGCGACACAGTCAGCATCTATACAGGCCAAACCTATGAAACCACGTGGTCCGAAGCAGGGGTCCCCTTGCCACCGCTGACCCTCTTTGGCGTCGGGGATGGCTACAGCATGCCAACCTATGGCCATGATGCGTTCGTCGGCATGTGCAGCGTCGGAACCGCCACCAGCATCACCAATTTCTTCCAAACCGAGCTACCAGCTCAAGGATGGACGCACGGCTCCCTGCCCGCCAGTTTCAGCGCGTGCGGGGCCAGTAGCCCCGGCTGGTATAAAGGGCATGTGACCTTCGGTTTCGTCATGTCGGGCACCATCCCCAATGGCGAGAAGTGGCAAATGGTTGAATGTACCCTCCATTGATCTGGAGTTCGATACTGTTGGCGAACTAGCGACTAAGCGGCGAGGGTGGCAAAGCGTGAGGTCCGTGATTTGGCAAAGGGTACTCCATTGCGCCATTGGATGAGCCGGACGATATTCGTCGCCACGGCACTGAG
>JACDGC010000174.1:5042-7312 GCA_013815535.1 Ktedonobacterales bacterium | reverse complement strand
GGGCTGGGGGTGGCGGGCTTCATCCTCGTCACTGCCGGGAGCATCCTGCGCGACGCGGCGGGTGAACTGCTCGACACCAGCCTTTCGCCCGAGCAGCGCCAGCGCATCATGGACGTGGTCGAGGCCATCCCTGGCGTCGTGCGTGTGCCGGGCATCGCTGGCCGCACCATCGGCCATACCATCCTCGTGGAGCTGCATGTCGACCTGGACCCCAAACTGACCGTTGGCGAAGGCGCGCACATCGTCGATGCCATCAAAGAGGGCGTGCTGGCTGGTGAGGATGATGTGCGCACCGTCGTCGTAGAGATCAACACCGACCAATTCGAGCCCGCCGCCCTCCATCTCATGCCGCCCCCCAGCCGCGCGCGCTGACTTGGCTTCCCGCGTGAAAACCTCACAGCGCCTGCCAGAGCTTTGACACCCTCCGGCCTGGGTGCTACACTCTGGGGGAA
The DNA here is from genome assembly GCA_013815535.1 of Ktedonobacterales bacterium. Taxonomy (GTDB): domain Bacteria; phylum Chloroflexota; class Ktedonobacteria; order Ktedonobacterales; family JACDGC01; genus JACDGC01. Next base: position 6,860 of record JACDGC010000174.1, on the reverse strand, counting down.
GTTAGCGCGCGGTGCACAACAGGAGTGGCATGTATGCGGATCGATCTCCCCTTTCGGCGGTTATTGAACGTCTTCATTGGGCTCTTTGTGGGCATCTCAGGCGTGTTAGTCTACCTGCAAGCGACGCCCGAAGCGCAGATCTTGACCGCTTCGGACTATAACCCCCGCCATTGTGTGCAAGATGGCGTGCCCCAACGCGGCACCATCTATGACCGCAACGGCAATAAGTTGGCCTACTCCGTGCCGGATCAAACCCAGCCCTGCGGCTGGCGGCGGCACTACACCGACCCCACCCTGGCACCGCTCATCGGCTATTTCGACCCGCAGGGGTTTGGGACGACCGGGCTGGAGGCGGCCTATGATGATGTGCTCAGCGGCGCTGACGCGGCGGTGGTGGTGCCAGCGGGATTCAATAATGGCGTCAATCACATCTTAGATGATGCCAAGCACACCAAGGCCTATGGCACGGATATTTATTTGACCATCGACTCACGCATCCAACAGAAGGCCAACCAGGTCTACCCGAATCAGATCACCTGCCCTGGCCAGAACTCCGCGCAAACGGGCAGCATCCTGGTGGAAGCACCGCAGACGGGCGAGATGCTGGCCTACATCAGCCATCCAGGGTTCGACAACGACAAACTGGTGGATCATACCCCCGCAGGCGATGGCAGCAACCTCACCATTGGCCAGGAATATTGGAATGCCTTGTTGCAAGATCCTAATCGCCCCCTCATCAACCGCCCGGTGATGGATGCGATTGTGCCGGGGTCCAGCTTCAAGACGCTGACGTTCATTGCCGCGCTCGACAGCCAACAATTCACGACGACTTCGACCTTCACTGAAGCGGAGTCAAAAGACTACGTCATTGATGGCTTCAACGTCAACACGAATAATTTGCAGCATTACCCCTCCATCCCTTCGTCCAAGATCTTCCCTATGGATCTGGTGCACCAATATGCCTTCAGCAACAATGTCGCGTTCGCGCGGCTGGCGGTGGCGGTGGGGAAAGAGCGATGGCTCTATTACGCGCAGGCCCTTGGCATCAGCTATGGCACCCATGTGGTGAATATTCCGTTCGATGTGCCCGTGGCGCACAGTTGGGTGTTCCAGCCCTCGGCACAAGCCCAGTGGGATCGCGATGATGTCGCCCTGGCGAATGCGGGGTATGGTCAGGCCTTCTTGCAAATCTCGCCGCTGGCGATGACCGTCATGACCAGCACCATTGCCGCCGACGGCAAATATCAAAAGCCCCATGTGTTGTTGAAGCGTGTCCCCCATGGGACCGATGCGGCGAAGGCCACTGTGGTCGCGCCACAACTTGTCACACAGGCCTTCAGCCAAGCGACGGCGCAAGGGCTGCGTGAAGCGATGCGCGCAGTGGTGGTGTATGGCTCGGTCGGGGCGAGTGGGTCCTTTGTTGCCCCCCCTGCTAACTCGCCCGTGATGGAAGGCGGCAAGACCGGCACTGGCGAGACGGGCAATGGTTCGCCGCAGACGTGGTGGATCTCGCTGGCCCCTGCCGACATCAGCAACGTCAGCAATCTGCCCCGCTTGGCCATCGTCATCCAAAAAGAGCAAGATGGTGAGGGGGCCTGTCAGGCCCCTATCGCGCAGTCCATCTATGAATACGCGCTCCCCTTGGTGGGCTATCCTTTGAGCTAGGCCGCTTGGCAGTGCAGAGACCCCGACTTTATAGTCGGGGTCCCTGTTTTGTTGACGGCTGCGCGGCTGGGTGCCACGCTGGCTTAGCGGTCGATTTCCACGCGCTCAATCTGGCTGGCCCAGGGATCACCATACAGGGGGACGGCAGTGCTG
>JACDGC010000174.1:0-5032 GCA_013815535.1 Ktedonobacterales bacterium | reverse complement strand
GTGCTGGCCCAGCCGACCTGCACGTAATTCGTGCCCGCGTCCAGATTCGCCGCGATGGTGAAACCAGACCAATGGTCGGCGTTGAGGTTCGGCCCCGAAACGGCATAGGGCACGCTCTGCCAGGTCACGCCATCTGGGCTTTCTTGGATGTCGAGCGGCTGATACAGTTGGCCGGGGTCTTGTTGGCGATCAGCTTCGGCATCCCACACGATGACCGCTTTGGCTCCGGCGAGGTGGTACATGACTGATGCGACGTTGTAGCCAACCTTGCGCACCAAGCGACTGGCATCGCCCCCAAAGAACGAGGCATTGGACGTGTCGAAATAGGTGTTGGGCGTGCCATCACTGGCCAGTGTTTGCCCTGCGATGAAACTGAAATCGTATAAATCATCGATGAAGGGTGGTGGTGGCACGGCGGTGGGCGTTGGCGGGGTGAAGGTTGGCGTTGCCGTGGGTGGCGTGTCGGTAGCCGTCGGTGGCACATCCGTGGGCGGCGTGTCGGTGGCTGGCACGCCCGTCGGTGGCACGCTGGTTGGGGGCACCCGTGTGCTGGTGGCCGTCGGCGTGGGTTGGTGGTGCGGGACAGGCGTCGGGGTGGGCAACCTGACCGCCGGAGTTGGATAGAAGCCCGGTGCCTGGGTCGGATTGGGCACTGGGGTGGTGTGAGGCACCTGGGTCGCGAATTGCGTCGGGGCAGGTGTCAAGGGCACGCTGGTGGCTGGGGGCAGCGTCGCCGTGGGAATGTTGCCCACGGGTGTCGTGCTTGCCGGTGTGGTGGCGGCCTTCGTAGTGATGCTGATGACCAAGATCACCGCCAGCACCAATGCCCACACGGCGGCACTGATCAAAATGATTCTGCGACGATTCATGCGTAGGTCACCTCGATATTGCCTATCTGGTTGATCCACGAAAGTGTGACGGGGTATCGGGCATCTGCTCCCCAGCCGACGCGCACATACGCGGCGTCGTGGGGCAACTGCGCCACGATCTTATACTCATTCCAAGATTGATCGTCGTTTAGTGTCGCCGTGGGCAGCAGATAACTCACGGGTGCCCATGCCTTGCCATCACTGCTCGCTTCGATCAGCACGTGTTGCAGTGGTTTGTCGCCCCCTGCTGCTTGGTAGTCCAGCACAGTGATCTGTTTGGGTGGGGCGGCCATGGCATAGGTGATGCTTGCGATGGTGACGCCTTCTTTGCGCACGAGGCGCGAAGAATCGTTAATGATGTTGGCATTGTCAGTGTCGAACCAAGTCGTTGGTGTGTTGGTCGCGACATCCACGGTGTGTTGATAGGTCAGACCATAATCGTTGAGGGTATCGACCAGTGCTGGCTTGGTCTGCGCGGCCACGTTGGTGCGGATGATGGTGGTGGTGTGGGTGAATAGGTGGCCAGCGGAGAAGAAGAGCAGCGCTGCGCCCACACCAACCCCGACCACGAAGCTCACAAGCGTGGCGAGAAACGTCCTCAATCGCCTACCGCGCTCGATTGGGCCGCTCGTGCCAGGGGGTGGCGGGGGAATCAACATGCCACTGTGTTCATAATAGGCCATTAGACGCCTCCTGGGGCAATGACTTCCCATCCGCTGGGCTGAGGGTGAACCTGCTGCATCATATGCAGGATCTCGGGGATCGTCGCCATCGTGTACAAATAGCCAAATGCGTTGAGGTGCCGCGCTCTGAGCGCCAAGTAGTAGCGGTCAGGGCGGTCCAGTGTCGGCCCGACTTGGAATCGGTAAAACTCGCCCCAGCGGGACTTCACTCGCGTGCTGGGCGAGTGATGCAGCGCCGCCTCGAGTGACATGCCAGGGGGAATGATGGTGGTCGTCCCCAACCATTCTTTTTTCGGGGAGGGGGCTTCAGCATCGTTTGAGATGTACTTTTCGGTGGGGACGCTCAGTTCGCCCAGGCGTGCCACTTGCCCCTCGAGGCCCGCTGGCACTAAGACATAGGCATAGGTCACGTGTGGGCAGCCTCGGAGATTTACTTCCCAGATCGGCTCTTTGGTCTGAGCCATCTGCTCAGCGGTGAAGTGGCGCATGCGCCAGTCGCCGTCCTCGGCATCCCATACAAAGATTGGATACGGTCGCTCCATTTCGCTTCCTCCTTGAAAGCTAGGTGCGTTTGAATGTGAGCACGACTCGGTTCGTGCCTCGAAGAACTGCCCGCGCATTGCAGCGTTGGCGCATTACACGACAATCTGCTGCTCGTATGGCTTGGTGCAAAATGCGAGCAGGGACTGTGAAGATGGTGTGGTCATAGAGGGGGGCAATAGATCCTTCCTTAAAACACCAGTGGTGTTGCATCATGCCGTCAAGCTCAACTGCGGCATGGAGGCAGTTTAGCGAAAGTGTGAATGGCTGTCAAGAGGGAACTAGCCGCTTTCGCGAAACGGGCCATTTTTTGCATTTTTCGCAAGATGATCAGCGACTGCTAAAACGCTGTGTGGATTTTCAGAATGCACTGTGATAATAAGTCATCTATGCTGAATCGGCTTGATTCGTGCTCAACCATTTCATCGGCGCTACATCTTGTGACACGGATATAGAGATGCAAAAATGGGGCGCTTGCAGCGCTCCGTGCCACGCTATCACCTGCCTGGTGGGCGGTGCCACTGCACAGCGGGGCGACGTGTCGTCATGACGCATTGCCCCACAAGAGCAGCCATCTGCCAGCACCGCTAGCTTTGCTTTACCGCGAAAACGTCTTGAAATGCATTGGGTGCGTAACCAGGAATGTTTTGCTTATTGGCATAGCGGTATAGTACTATTTGATAGATGGTGAGCAAGGCAGCACGCAACGCTCCGATGCACATGAGGGTACTGATCAAGACGAGCGCGGCGATGATCCCGACGTTCGCGGAACGGGTGAAGAAAGTGAGCGCGCCACCCAGCGCCACGATCACCAACAACGCCGCACCCGTAATGCTGCCCACCGCGGCGTCGATGCCATATTTGCCCACGAGTTGCCGCCCCCAGGTCTCGCGCACGAGTTGCGAACTGCGCTTGATGGCGTTGATTGGCCCCACCTGTTCCGCCACAATGACGGGGATGGTCAAGAAGGTGATGACCTTCCAGGCCGAATCTAGGAAGCCCTGGGCCATGTTCGATGCTATGCCCTCCACAGGGTTGCCATTGCTGCTGGTTGAACGAAAACCCAAGACGAAGCCAGCCAGGCCGCTGATGATCAGCCACCCGAGGATCGCGAAGAAATGGCGAAACACGGCACTGATGCCGCTGCCCAAACCGCTGGCCTGCTGTGTCAACTGGGCATTGGTGGAAGCCGTCAGCGCGGCTTTCATGAAGAAGTTGAAGATGTGGGCGAGGATGAGATAGCCGAGCAGCACGCCAAGAACGACAAAGATATTTCTGGTTTGCGTGGCCCCAATATCATCGGTGGTGAAGGAACGGCTATTCCCGATGGGATGCGTATGCGCGATGATCGCTTGGATGACGCCGAGTCGATAGACAAAGAGTGAAAATGCGAGCGCGCCGCCAACGGAAACCAGCAGGGTCAGCACGGGAAAGAGCGTTTGCTTCCACAACAGGCGCCAACTCATTCTGAAAAGATCCCAGCTATTTTGGATGGTTGCACTCGTCGCTTGCCAGACCTGTGGTGCTGTGCCAGCGTTTGGCGTGTTCGTACTCATAAAATGGAGGCCTCTTCACTGAGATTTCTGTATGCAGGCTATCATCGCCAGATACTTGCAGCAGCATAATACCTGAGTTTCATCAAGCAAGCCAGTGAAATGACTCACACTTTTGTGGATTTCACAACGCGCGGCGGCCGTGTGACGGTGGGGATGGCGCGCCTATTCGCCATCTGCGCCCCAATATGCTATCCTATCCCTGGCTAACGAAACAATGGACGCGCAACGGGCGGTGCTGGCCGCTGTGCGGAGGCGACGCAGCCTCGTGCATGGAGGGGACAGGGCAAGATATAATGCCCGTGTGTCTTTTCGCGCGCGACACGCTGCAAAGCGTTGGATAATAACCAAAAGGAGCAACCGCACGGTGGCAACAACAGCACAGGAATTGGATGCGGCGGTCAACACTTCGCCGCGTAAATGGGTCTATCTCTTCACCGAGGGCAACGCGAAGATGCGTGATCTGCTGGGGGGCAAGGGTGCGGGCGTGGCCGAGATGACCAACGCCGGGTTGCCCGTCCCCCCTGGCTTCACCATCACCACCGAGGCCTGCAATGCCTATTATGACGCGGGCAAGCATTTCCCCACGGGTCTGTGGGACCAAGCGCAAGCCGCGCTGCACGCCGTTGAAGCGCAGATGGGCAAGAAGCTGGGGGATGTGGCGAATCCGTTGCTGGTGTCGGTGCGCTCTGGTGCGAAGTTCTCGATGCCTGGCATGATGGATACCGTCCTGAATCTGGGGCTGAATGACGAAACAGTGCAAGGGGTCATCGCGCAGTCGGGCGGCGATGAGCACTTTGCCTATGATGCCTATCGCCGTTTCATCCAGATGTTCTCGAAGATCGTCCTCGAAGCCGAGCCCAAGCGTTTCGAGGCTCGGCTGGAGGCCGCCCGCACTGCGGCGGGCGTCAAGACCGACGCCGAACTGCCCACCGAGGCCCTCAAGCAGATCGTCGCCGACTTCAAGCAGATCGCCGAGGAGGCCTCTGGGCAACCCTTCCCCACCGACCCGATGGAGCAACTCCGCAAGGCCATCGAAGCCGTTTTCTCGTCTTGGAACAATGACCGCGCCATTGCCTATCGCAACGCGCAAAAGATCCCCCACGATCTGGGTACGGCGGTCAATGTGCAAACGATGGTCTTTGGCAACATGGGCTGGGATTCCGGCACGGGGGTGGCCTTCACCCGCGACCCCAACACGGGCGAGCAAAAGATCTACGCCGAATATCTGCCCAATGCGCAGGGCGAAGATGTGGTGGCCGGCATCCGCACGCCGCTGAAGATCGAGCAATTGGCGCAGGACATGCCCGAAGTCTATGCCGAGTTTGCCGCCATCGCGCAGCGGCTCGAGCAACACTACCGCGATGTGCAGGATCTGGAATTCACG
>JACDGC010000173.1 GCA_013815535.1 Ktedonobacterales bacterium | reverse complement strand
AGCCCCGTCCCTGGCGAAGCGGTGCCGCATCAGGGACATACTGGGCGAGCAGATCCAGGGGTGAGACGTGAGCATCGACCCAGCGCATGATCGCCAGGGCATTGCCCCCACGCCGCGCCACCACCGCCAATTGTCCCCGCACCTCGGCTTCCTTTCGTGCCGCCAGTTGCGGTGCATCCCACAACGACACCGCGACAGGCGTTGCCCCAATCCGTTGTTGCCGCGCTGCCAGGGCAATGAGCGAGGCGACCGAGGTAGCGATCACCAGCAGCCCCGCGAAGAAGTGGGCGAGACGGACCAACCCCGCGTTTTGTTGTTCGAGTTGCTTGAGGGCCAGGGCCACGCCGTCCTCAGCGGGGCGTTTGCGTCCAAACATGAATGCTCCTTATAGGGTGAATGGAGGGGGCGCAGCAGGCCATGCCCCCAAGGAACGACTAGCTGCGACGGCGACCATTTTGGCCGGTGCCATCAGTGGCGGGGGCCGCCGGGGAGGCCGCAGCGGCAGCGGCTTCTTTGGCCTTGGCGGCTTCGCGCATCTTGGCGATGCGTTCTTCCATCCCAGCGTTGGTGCGCGCTAGACGCTCAGCATTCGTGCGCTGGCGATACGAGCGCTGGGCTTTCTTGTACGCCCCGCGTGCCCTGCGGACCTCCTCATCCGCATCAAATGGTTCTGATGCGAGGGTGATGGATTGCCCCGCGAAGATGATCAAGGTGTCGAGCGTCGCCGTCTGGCCGTTGATCTCCTTTTCGGAGCCGCGCGAACGATATTGCTTGCCTTCTTGATGGATGAAGGGTCGAGCGGTGACACCGGAGCAGACGACGCGCAAGAGGTCGCCACTCTCAATCCAGGCATCGAGTTGCGCCAGAGTGGGGGCATCGGATTCGGCATCCAGGCGGAACTCGACCGTGGCGGTCTTGTCGTTGGCGGGAGAGCGGACCGTCACTTGCATGCGGTCTTCCAGGTGATAGCCCTTTTCCGTGTCATCGAGGACGGGGGTGGGCAGGACAAAAGCGTTGTCAGCGGTGGCGATGTGAATGATCATGGGAACAATTCTCCTTGAGTGGTGGGTGTAGGTTGCGGTAGGACGATAGCGACAGCACTGGCGCGCAGTGCGGGGTATTTCTGGTGTGCTTGTGTCAGACGCCGGGCGAGGCGACAGGTAGGGCAGGTGCAACGTCCCCACGTTGAGCGATCATCTGGGATCGACTCGGGGTTATCTCGGACCCAGACGGTACGTCGGGCGAGTTCGCGCTGAGCATCGGTCATGGTGTGCTCATGTTTGAGCAGCAGATCAATCGCAATGCCCACCCGGTCGAACGCTCCCGGATCACGGCCAGGAGCGGTCCGCAGCAGCACCTCAGCAGAATCCAGCAGTGCGATCCACGTGCGGACAATGGGGTCTAGCGCATTACACATCCGAGCATTCCCCCGTCGGTGGGTAGGCGATATACCGTAGCAGCCAGGCTGTGACGAGTTGCACCCCCGCAAGAGTCGGGCGGTATAAGCCGAGGTCATCCGCACCTAAGTCGAGGATCAACCCTTTTGCCACCAGAACGCGGCACACCTGCCCAAGATCAGCATCGGGCACCACCTCTTGCCACGTCGTGAACGTTGTACACGAGGTGCCCCAACAGTGCAGCGAACGACAGGCTTCGGCGACCATGCGCAACAGGACCATTCGTGGCGCAAAGTCCAGATCCAAAAAGAGTTGATACTTGCGGCTATCCATGGCGCACCCCCAGCAGCAACTCTTCCACAATGGCCTCGCCCAGTGTGGTGAGGATGAAGGTGCGGGAATCCGCAGGGCCATGGGCCGCAAGGACGCCATATTCCGGGTTAGCGAGGCCATTAGCAACAGCCACCTCGCGTAGGGAAGGGAGTTCGCGGCAAAGAGCACGCCCAATGTCGCCACGAGGCACGCCACCGAGCGTTGCAGGGGAGTGAGAGCATACGCCAATGTTTCAGCGCGCTGCTGGTCCTGGCAGAGATTCATCAGAAAAACAGCAGCCACTTGCTCCCCCAGAAGGGTGAGTTCATAGGCACCGAGGAACGTTGGCGATGTGGCGAGCAGCCCGAGTGACGGAGCAGCAAGCCGCTGGGCCTCGTGCGTCTGGCGACCGGGGGCCGGTTCCCATGGATAGGCCAAGGCGAACCAACGGGGCATGCCAGCTTTGCCCAAGAGCATGCGCTGGTAAGCAGAGAGGCGGGCAGCCAAGGCTTGCACATCGGGCGACGGATCGCGTAAAATCGGCATAGAGCCTCCTGACCCTGCGACATACAGGGTCTGAATGGTTGCCGCACGTGTGTTGATGCACAGTACGGTTATCGGGTGGACAGGCGCGTAGCAAGTAAGTGTGAGAGCTTTGCTTTGCTACGCGCTTTGCATTGCAGCATGCGCGGCGATCAAATTTTCGAGCGCATCAGCCAACCGGGCCACGGTCACACGGCGACCTTCACCATCGGCGAAGGGATCGGCTACGATGACCACTTTTGCCTCCTTTTCATCGAATAAGCCATAGAGCAAGCGCAAAAATTGGCGCAGGTCTGCGACTGTGTAGCCAGGGGGCAGTGTTTTGCGAGCAATCGAGCGCACTCCATCCCCCAAGAAGAGCGCATCAGTCTCAGCACGCTGCTGGTTTTTCATCTGATGCTTCGTTGCCATATGTCCTCCTTTTGTGCTTATCCCATCCTGTGCTCTTGCAGCTGTCTCCCTATTCGCTTCAGGACCGAACAAGTCATTGTCGGATACAGGCTCGGATGGTATACTGGCAGTGCTAACAACCACTCCCATCCTTGCCTGCATGAACAGTATGCCGTAGCCCCAACGAAAGCACCACGGCATTTCCCGAAAAAACACGACACTAAGGAGTGTGTGATGAACGCGGAAAAATCAGCAGGCACACATCACGGCATGACAATTGCCGAGTATCGCGAAAAGAAAGCCTGGACACAAGAAGAGCTTGCTCATGCGTTAAAGGTTCACCCGCGCACTGTCCAGCGATGGGAAGAGAAGGCAATGATTAAAGACACAAGCCGACGCCGCTTTATCGCTGGAGTGTTAGGAATACCCGTTGCACTATTAGGGCTTGAACCACTTGCAGAAATAGCAAAAGTAGTTCAGAAAGCCAGTGCAGATGATCGTCTCAACTTCTATGAAGAAGCCCTGGCGATGTGATGGGAAATCTATTTTACTGGTGGAACGGCACATGCGGCCAACGGTCTTGATCATTGGATTGAAGAAGTCACCGATCTTGCGGTTTCGTTCCACTCCACTTCACTGCATCGTCGTGCCCTGGCCTTGCTGACCATGAGCCATCAACTCCAAAATTGTATTGCACGCGATAAACTGGAATTCCCCCAGGCGCACTACGCTTTCAGAAAAGCCCATGAGGCGGCCATAGAACTAGGAAATGAAGAGTTCCTGGCAGCAGCTCTCGCTCGCGAAGGTGTGACCTATATTCAAGAGCGAAACCCCCGAGAAGCAATTAAGCACCTTTCGGGAGCCATCAATTGCATTCACTACAAAGGCTTGCCAAATCTCAAAGGCCACATCTTGCAAGCACTTGCCGAAGCGCACTCAATGGCAGGGAATAGCCAGGAAAGCTGGCGAAATTTAGGTTTAGCGGAAAGAGCGCTTGAAAGCCTGGGGGATGTTCCTGAATACAGCCTCGCGCGATTTAATGCCGCGTCGATTACTGCCCATCGTGGCATCGTAGCCGCGCAATTGAAAGAACACAGCTATGCCATTACTCTCTTGAATAAGAGCTTGATGGGTTACGATCCAACGATGATACGTGACAGAGCACGGTTACTTGCCCAAAAAGCCGAAGCATTCTTAGGGCTTGAACGAATTGAAGAATGCGCGGCGACAGCGGAAGAAGCCGTCACGCTCGCCCGATCAGTGAGATCGAACCGAACGATCACTCTCATCGAGAGCATATCCGATAGTTTACGCGACTCACGTTGGCGCAAAGAACCAAGCGTTGCTCGCTTACACGGTGTGCTTGCGATATAGGCGCATACTAACAAAAAGGGGTCCGAAAGTGCCTCCATTTATTCATGCGACAGCTGAGGTATCAGCAGAAGCGACGATTGGTGATGATACACGGATCTGGAATCACAGCAAAGTTCGCGAAGGCGCAACCATCGGCTCAGAATGCAATATTGGACAAAACGTGTACATCGACTTCGCTGTCAGCGTCGGCAGCCGGGTAAAAATCCAGAATAATGTTTCGATTTACCATGGCGTCACGATAGAAAGCGGTGTCTTCATTGGACCGCACGTCTGCTTTTGTAATGATCGCATCCCACGTGCTATCACCCCAGATGGGCACTTAAAAAGCGCCGCTGATTGGCACGTGAGTCCCATCACCGTCGGCTATGGGGCATCCATTGGGGCAAGATCCGTGATCGTCCCAGGTGTTACCATTGGCCGTTTTGCTATGATCGGCGCAGGTTCCGTCGTCTCACGCTCTGTCCCCGATTATGCGCTGGTGTATGGCAACCCGGCGAGGATCCAAGGGTATGTCTGTGAGTGTGGGCAAAAACTGCAAAGCGTCGAACTCGTAGACGAGCAGCTTACTGGCTACTGCCCCACCTGTGACCGCACTTTGACGCTTTTTGCGCAAGAACTTGCCAGTAGTCATTAACTGACAACTTCCCTACTGAGTGAGCCAGCACTGCATATGCAATGCTGGCTTTTTATACGCGTTACTCCTTTGCTTTACGGAATCCAGTACGGTTCGCCTTGCGTGAAGTCAGCTGTATTTGGTCGCCAGGGCTGAATTTGCGCTTTTGGGCTTGCACATTGGCATCGGCCAAATGCATATAATTGCGAATGGTTTCCATATCTTCATGCCCCAGTAATTCTTGCAGCGAGAAGACATCACCACCACTCATCAGGTAGCGGACGGCGAAGGTGTGCCGCAACAAATGCGGATGCACTCGCCGATCAGTAAAGCCGCCTCGCAGCCGCAGCCGCCGAAACAACATCTTGATGCCTTCGCGTGTAATGCCTCCCTGTTCGGTCAAAAAGAACTGTTGCACCTCATTCGCCGAGGGAAATTGTTGCCGCCAATAGGTGAGGTAGCGGCCAACCACTTGCAAGGCATTCCGCCCCAAGGCAATCTTGCGTTCTTTGCGCCCCTTGCCATAAACGATGATGGTTCCCCGCGCCCGGTCGAAATCCGTCGTTTTGAGTTCCGCCAGGCGGATCCCAGTGTCATAGAGCAGCCACAGGATCGCTTCATTGCGGGCGACGTGGTGCGCGCCCGTGCTGCGATTCGAGAGGTCATCGACCGAACATGCCACCAGGAGGCGCTCGAACTCCTCCGCTTCGAGAATACGGATCAGGGGCTTTTCGACTTTGGGCAATTCCAGCCAGGCGGTGACATCCTCTTCGATGAAGCCACGATGCAGACACCAGCGGTAGAACGCTCGCAAGGAACGAAAGTACCAGTTCACGGTACGGGCAGAACGCTTGCCGCGTGAAGTTACCACCGCCTTTTGCAAGCTGATCACCCATCGTTGCGCTTGTTCCGTGGTGACATCTTCCATCGGTGAGAGCGAAGCCTCATCACAGAAGGCGCGAAAGGCCCCGAGGCAATGGGTATGCCATTCGAGGGTCTTTGGCTGGCTGTTGGTAGCCTGGTGATGCAACAGATAGGCATCAATGGCATCTTGAATGGTCATCTTCTTGGCGGACGACCGAGCACGGGGAGGTTTTTGTGGTTGGGTACGCTGAGTATAACGCATAACACGTTTCCCTTCTGGTGGTGAAGGGAGAAAACCCGCTCGCCAAAGCAAGGCAGCGACGTACACAGTTTTTCAGGGCGGGTGGTTATCCCATCCGCACACGTGCATCTGGGCGGGTGGTCATCGACCCCAAATAGCGCCCAAATAGACTTATGAAAGAACTCTGTATGCCTGCCATGAGGCCAGGCTACAAGCGGATTGCTGCAAGATGGGAGCCGGTGATCAGGATTGAACTGATGACCCCCCGCTTACAAGTCGCTGGCGCATTGTCCATAGTTGTTTTTCTACATGCACGGAGCCGCAATCTAAGCCATTTTCTATGCACTATTGTGTCTCTACGTTTGCCATTGTTTTTTGTCTTGGCTGTCAGGGTGGCTGTCAATTCTATCCCTGTTTATTAAGTGGAATCGCAGAGGCTTTAGATGATTTACCTTAATGGCTCACTCCGCAGCTTTGAAAGATGCACCGATGACTACCCAGTCAGAATTTGTATCAATTAAGAAATTCGTTTGAGAGTTTCCTTGAGTTGAAATACGGTCCTCAGTATAAAAACGTTCATGAGATGTTGAGTCGTCTTGGTGATCTTGCAGTTCGTACCCATTTCCTGCGAGTGGGGCACTGTTACTTCCATTATCATCTAATCCAGCAGCAAAATATAGCATGGTTCCTGTCGCTGAAAAAAAAGTTCCACCATCTGGTGCATTTCCATATCCACTATTTGATACTCCCCTATCTAATGGTGCGATTTTATCAAGACCTGAGAACTCGTATACTCCGATGTTATCACTCGTTATTTGATTACCTGTAAATGAGAAAGTAATTGTTATACTAGTTGGACCCCCTACTACATTTTTAGCATAGTATAGTTCAGCGTAATCAGAATTTTCAGTGGCGTGCTGTGGCGTGGTCACACTATAGTAAAAATTATTATGGTTATCAGTAATACTAGTAATCTGACCTTTATATTGTGTGGCCGCAACAATAATTACATCTCCGCCTGTAACGTTTGATGGGAGTGTTATAGTGGGGGCGTTATTATGTTGATTTTGGAATTTTTTCTGGAGTAAAGATGGAATGGTTCTATCTGGCTGAGGGGATTGAATTGCAATTGTGCTAGTCAGTTGAATATTAGTTGTAGGGACGACTGTTGCATTTATTCTATTTGGTAATAGATTTGTATGAATATAGACGATGCCAGTTATACTTAAACCTAGTAGAGTTATAATACCTATTATAATGCCAATATAATTATTTATACGACTAGCCCACTCATCTCGCTTTTTGCGGCGGATTTTTACTAAAGAATCTTTTTGATCGCCCATTTTATGACATTTCGCTTTCTTTGATATTATCTAGCAATTTTTCGGTAGTGACTCTTGTGGGAAGTGGTAGAATGAGCAGAAACGGAGCGGCTCATGACCATCACCCCCGCAGTGCCCGACTGCCCCAATCCCACGTGTGAGCAACCGCACGTCATTCGCAATGGGAGCAAAGGCGGACGCAAACGCTTTCATTGTCGGGGCTGCGGACGCTTTTGGGGGGAAACGGAAGGCACGCCGATGTATGGACTGCGC
>JACDGC010000172.1 GCA_013815535.1 Ktedonobacterales bacterium | reverse complement strand
GGATGACAGCGCGACATCGTCTTCGGGTATTTGTCTAGTTAGTGGGGGGAGCAGGGGGGAATGTTTCAGAAGTCTCAGGAAAATGGGGCGATCGTGATGAATTTCCACCATTCTCGCAACACAAGAATGCCCAGCGTTCTGCCCCCGTCCATATAAATGGCGGTCACACTGCTTATCTTTCGCCTGTGGATTGGCGCGTTTCCCGCTTGGCGGCTGGTCGATGGGGCCGTGACCTTAGCCTTGGTCAGCGCGCTCGCTCAAGGTGGCCAGGGCGGCCTCGATGTCTCGCTTCAACTCGCCATGTTTGACAGCGGCATAGGCATACGCCGCGTCAGTGAAGATCTCGCGTGGATAGCGCCAAACTGGCTCCGTCAGCCGCTCGGCTGGCTCCCAGTGATAGCGGGGAAAGATGTGCGCGTGCACAAAGGTCTCGCCATTGCCGAGGATCTCATAATTCAGCCGCCGCAGTCCATAGGGCCGACAGGCGTGCTCGACCGCCTCGCCCAGCACGCTCATATCGAAAAGGAATTGGCGGCGTGCCGCCGGGGCGAGATCCGTCAAATGGGTCACTCGGGGCACGGCAAGCAGCAAGCAATAGCCGGGCAGCAATTGCATATTGCCGATGACAGCATAGCCGCTGGGCATGCGCCGCAGCACCGTGGGATTTTCGCCTCGCTCAGCCGCCCCGATGGGGTCGCGCAACCATTCCGGCATGGTGCTCCTCCACAACTCTTTGATGAGGGGACGTATTCACGCATCCGCTGCTTTCATGGGTTCGGCCAGTGGCGTCACCGCGAAGACTTTGTCTGGCTGCCAGCCATCGGGTGCCCGCCGCGCCAGGATGCCTAAGAAGCGCCCATCGGTGGAATAGGCCCGCACCTGCTCGGCGTCACCGCGCAGGGGGAAGTGGATGAGTTGGCCGTTGCGCAGCCGCCCCGCGTTCCCTTCCGCCAGGATCGCGGCGGGCATGGTCAGCAAGGCTTCATCCGGCGCGTAGAAATGGTTGACCCACGTGCCGTCGTCAAAAGCCGTCGCCAGGGTTTCCAGCGAGAGCGTCTGCGCCAAGGCAAAGGGGCCGACACGCGTGCGCACCAGGGCCGCCAGATGCGCGCCGCAGCCAAAAACCGCCCCCAGATCGTGCGCCAACGAGCGGATGTAGGTGCCCTTGCCGCACGCGACATCCAGCACCAGCGTCGGTGTGTGCCAGTCCACGATGGTCAGCGCGTCGATTTGCACTGGGCGCGGATCAATTTGCACCTCCACCCCGGCGCGGGCGAGATCATAGAGCCGTTGCCCGTTGCGTTTCAGCGCGGAAAAGATCGGCGGCACCTGCATGATCTGCCCCAGAAACTGGGGCAGCACTGCGGCGATGGCAGCGGCATCCAGCGTCGCTGGCAGGGGCAGCGTCGCCGTGACCTCGCCTTCGGCATCATAGGTGTTCGTTTCCACGCCAAAGGTGATGGTGGCGCGATATGCCTTGCCCGTGTCGCTGAGATATTCCACCACCCGTGTCGCTTGCCCCAGGCAGACGGGCAGCACGCCCGTGGCGGCGGGGTCGAGCGTGCCCGCGTGCCCCACCCGCTTCAGGTGGGCGATGCGTCGCACCTTGGCGACCACATCGTGCGAGGTCCACCCTGCCGCTTTGTGAATGGCAAAGATGCCGTCGAGCGGCCCCCGTGGCTCAGTAGGGTTTGATGCGGACAAGTGGATCGCCCTTCTTGACGAGTTGGCCACTCTTGGGCGGAATAGCCGTCACCACGCCACCGATCTCCGTCTTGATCTCGTTGAAGACCTTCATGGCCTCGACCATACAGACGACCTGGCCAGGTTGCACCTTGTCACCTGGCACCACAAAGGGCGGCGTGTCTGGCGATGGTGAGGAATAGAACACGCCCGTCAGCGGAGCCATCACGGCCAGGGTCATCTCGGCGGCTTCTTCTGGTCGCGCGCTGGCAGGGGGGGCGGGCATGGCGGCGAAAGCGACAGGCTGCATGGGGATGGGCTGGCGTTGCAGGCGAATCCGCAGGCCACCCTCCTCCAACTCCAACTCAGTCACGTTGGTGCCCGCCAGCGCGTCAGAGAGCAGCTTGATTTGTTCGACAAGCGAGGTTTCGCCATTGCCCTCGCCACCTGCCCAATCTTGCTCTGGTCGTCGGTTGCTCAACGGCGTCTACCCTTCCCATTTGCGGAATGCGAGCGAGACATTGTGGCCACCAAAGCCCATCGAGTTCGACAGGGCCAGACGAATGGTGGCGTTGCGCGCTTCGTTGGGGACATAGTCGAGGTCGCACTCGGGGTCGGGATGCTCCTGGTTGATGGTCGGTGTTAATTGGCCCTTTTGCAGCGACAGCAGCGTCACTGCTGCTTCGATGCCGCCCGCCGCGCCCAACGTGTGGCCGATCATCGACTTGGTGGAACTGATGGCCATCTTATAGGCATGTTCGCCGAAGAGTTGTTTGATGGCCGCCGTCTCGGTGCGGTCATTGAAGGGGGTGGAGGTGCCATGCGCGTTGATGTAATCCACATCTGTCAGCTTCGCGCCCGCTTTTTCGACGGCGCGGCGCATGGCGCGCTGCAAGCCCGTGCCGTTGGGGATCGGTTCGGTGATGTGGTACGCATCCGCCGTGGAGCCGTAGCCGACGACCTCGCCCAAGATGGTCGCGCCCCGCGCCTGCGCGAATTCCAAATCTTCGAGAATCAAGATGCCCGCACCCTCACCCATGACGAAGCCATCGCGCTCGCGGTCAAAGGGGCGGCTAGCGCGTGTGGGATCATCATTGCGGCGCGAGAGCGCATGCATGTTATTGAAGGATGCGATGCCGATGGGGGTGATCGCATGCTCCGCGCCGCCCGCGATCATCGCCTTCGCGTCGCCGCGCCGGATCGTCTCATAGGATTCGCCGATGGCGTTCGCGCTGGTGGCACACGCCGAGACGGTGCAGTAATTCGGCCCGCCCGCGCCCGTCATGATCGACACGACGCCCGCCGGACCATCCGCGATGTCCATGCTGATGAAGAAAGGGCTGATGCGGTCGGGGCCTTTCTCGAAGAGGACGCGGAACTGGTCATGCTCGGTATCTAGCCCGCCGACCCCCGTGCCGATGATGACGCCCACATCATCGCCATGCGCCCGCACATCCAGGCCCGCCTGTGCCAGCGCCATCTGACTGGCAGCGACGGCGAAGTGCGTCACCTGATCGTTGCGGCGCTGTTCTTTGCGGGGCATATACGGGGTGGCGTCGAAGTCGCGCACCTCGCCTGCGATGGTCACGGTCTGCCCTGCTAAGTCGAAATGTTCGATGTGCCGGATGCCTGATTTGCCCGCCAGCAACGCTTGCCAGGTGCTCTCGGTGTCGTTGCCAACTGACGTGACGAGGCCAATGCCCGTCACCACTACGCGCGTCGCCATTGCCCTTACCTCACCTACGCGAATATTTCAACGCCCTGGCGCATGCCGGGCCACCACGAACTCCATTGTTCTCGCATTATAGCATAGGGGAAAGTTGAGAACAGCAAAGGCAATGGCACACCACGTGGCGGATATGCCTCAAGTTTTTTGTTACCCATGACGATACCTATTCTTGTGTTCGTGAAGTATACAAGAAAGGGATCACCTTCTATGAGTTTCGGCATCTCGAATTACTCGGCGGCCACACTCAACGCACTGAATGAAAATGAGGCATTGTTGGCGCAGTCCATCCGTTCCCTTGCCTCGGGCCTGCGCATCAACTCGGCGGCGGATGACCCCGCCGGGCTGGCGATTAGCACGCGTCTGACCAGCCAGATCAATGGCCTGAACCAGGCGTATCGTAACACGCAGACGGGCATCAATCTGGTGCAGACGGCCAGTGGCGCGCTGAACGAAACCACGTCCATCTTACAGCGGATGCAAACCCTGGCAGTGCAAGCGGGCAATGGCACCAACAGCGCCACCGATGTCGCGGCGATGCAAAGTGAGATGAACCAACTGACCAGCCAACTGACATCCATCAGCAACAGCATCGGCTTCAATGGCCGCACCTTGCTGGCCGGGGGCGTGCGAGATCTGCATCTGGCGGCGGGCGCCGATGGCGGCAGCCCCTCACTCACCATCAGCGCGATGGATGCGGCCAGCCTGGGCGTTGCGGCCAGCACCGCCACCCTGACGGCGGGGCAAAACACCGCGAATGTGCAATCCCTCACGCACATCGGTGCCGGATTAAGTGGTTCGACCAACGGCGCGCAATATCAGCTCAGCGCGACGCAGATGGTGGGAAGCGCGGGCAACAACATCTTTACCAGCGCGGGGGTAGCGGGCACCTCGGGCACCGCCGCCGCCAACGCGGGCAACGAGGCGCTGACGCTGACCATCGGCGGGGGCACCTATACCGGCGCGACGGCGAATTATCAGGTGCAAGTGACCAGCGTGGGGGTGAATGGGATCATCACGGGTGCGCAATATTCCACGTCGAGCAGCGGCACGCCCGTGTGGACGCAGGCGACAGCGACGGCGGGGGTGGGGGGCACTCTCAGCTTCGGTCTGGGGGCGACGGGCATCAGCCTGACCTTTGCCAACGGCGCTGCCGCGCCGACCGTGGGCGACCAATTCACCTTCGCCGCCACGACGGGGGCCACCCAGGCCGCTGTGCGGGCCACCCAGGCAAAGGGACCCAACATCGGCAATGAAACCACCAGCGTCAGCAATACCTACACCGGCACGACGGATGCACAATATGCTGTGCGGGCAGCGCAAATCGACAGCAACAATAATGTCGTGGGGGTGCAAGTCTCCACGGATGGCGGCAAGACCTTCGGCACCACCGTCGCCGCGACGGGCTACACCGGGGTGGCCTTCGTGGCGGGGACGGCAGCGAATTTCAACATCGGCAATGGGCTGACCTTGACCTGGAATCAGAGCACCTTCAACGCCAACCAGGTCGCCAATAGCGGCGATACCTTCACCTTCAACGCGGTCGCCAGCGGCCACACCACCGAATTGCTCCAACTGGCGGATGCCACCCAGGTGGGTGGCGCGGCCAAATTCACCGGGGCGGCGGCGACTATTGGGACGGGCGTGCTGGTGAGCGGCAGCCAGACGAGCGCGACCTTGGGTGCTGGCGCTGCAACGGTGACGGCGAATTTTGGCACCGTGGGTTCGGCGGGTGGCCTGAGCGCAGGAACAGCCGCCTTCACCGTGACGGCTGCTCAGGCTGCCGTCATCGGTGCCGGGGGCACAACCGTGATGGATGCTACCGCGCCCGCTGGGTTGGATATCTCGAATCCCGCCGCTGCTGGTGCCGCGCTGGCCAGCATCAGCAGCGCTTTGACGGCGGTGCAAAATCAGCAGAGCCAACTGGGCGGCACCCAAAATGCCCTCACCCACGCGCTAAATATCGATAGCGCCACCGCGCTTAACCTGACAAGTGCCAACAGCAACATCACCGATGTCGATATCGCCAAGGAATTGGTGAATGAGACACGGCTGAAGACCACCCAGCAGGCGGCGTTGGCGATGTTGGCCCAGGCCAATCAAATGCCCTCACTGCTGCTGAAGTTGCTGGGCCCGTGATGCCCGCATGGCGCCGATGGCGCTTGGTCGCCACGCGAGTTGCCCCCCTTCCCTAAATGTTGCTGGATGATACACTTTAGAGCAACATATGGGGGAGGGGTTGATGATGTCCGTTGCGCCCGCTCGGCCTGGGCTCACTGCCGCCGCGCTCACCATCCAACTGTTGGGTGGATTCAGCGTGCGGGTGGGTGAGCACGTGGTGCCCTCCACCGCCTGGCGCTTACGCAAGGCGGCCCATCTGGTCAAGCTCTTGGCCCTCGCGACTGGGCATCGGCTGCACCGCGATCAGTTGTGCGATCTGCTTTGGCCAGAAATCGAACCAGCGGCGGCCTATAACAATCTGCGCTATGCCTTGCATGTGGCGCGGCAGGCCCTTGCCAGCGCGGGAATGATGGTGCTGCCCATGCAACAGGGCATCGTCCTGCTCGCCCCCGACGCGCCCGTTGTGATTGATGTGGAGGTGTTTATAGCGGCGGCGGTGCATTGCACTGATGACTTGGCTCAGTATCATGCGTCGATTGCGCTCTATACAGGCGATTTGCTGCCGGATGATCGCTATGAGGAATGGACCACCGCGCACCGCGAGGATCTGCGGGCGCGCTTGCACGATCTGTGCCTGGCCTGTGCCCAGGCACATGCAGCACGGGGCGAGTATGCCGAAGCGTTGCCCCTGGTGCAGCGGGTCGTGGCGGCTGAACCCACCCATGAAGATGCCCATGTGTTGCTGATGCGTCTGCACGCCAGTCGCGGCCACCGTGCCGCCGCCATCACGCAGTTTGCCCGCCTGCGCACCGCGCTGGCCGAGGAGGTGGGGGTAGCGCCCTCCGCTGCCAGTCAGCAATGCTACACGGACATCATCACAGGCATCTATCCGGCAGTGCCGCCACTGACCGAAGCGGCACTGCCAGCCAGCCCTGGTGCGCCCACCTTGCCCGTGCCGCTCACCCGCTTCATTGGGCGGGCGCGTGAGTGCGCGGCGGTGGCGGATTTATTGACGCAACGGCGCGTGGTGACGTTGCTGGGCGCGGGGGGCTGCGGGAAGACTCGGCTGGCACTGGCCGTGGCGGGTGACGAGGTCGCCAATTACCCTGATGGGGTCTGGTTGATCGATTGTGCGCCGTTGACCGACGCGGCGCAGGTGGCGCAAACCGTTGCCACGACATTGGGTCTGCGCGGCGAAGGCGGTCGCCCGCCCCTGGCGGTGCTGACCCAGGCGTTGCGTTCGCGGCACCTATTGCTGGTGCTTGATAATTGTGAGCATCTGCTGGATGCCTGCGGGGCACTCGTCGTCGCGCTGCTGGGCAGTTGTGCGCATCTTCGGGTGCTGGCGACCAGCCGTGCCGCGCTGGAGGTTGCGGGCGAAGCAACCTGGCGCGTGCCCTCGCTCACCCTGCCCGGTGCGCAGGCCTCCTTGGAAGACCTTGCCGCCAGCGAAGCGGTGCAGCTTTTTGTGGATCGCGCCTGCTGGCGGCAGCCCGATTTTTCCCTGACTGCCGAAAATGCCAAGGCGGTTGCCGCCATCTGTCGCCGCCTGGATGGCATGCCCTTGGCGCTGGAACTGGCGGCGGCGCGGCTGAATGTGTTGACGGTTGATCAGATTGTCACGCATCTGGATGACGCGCTACGCCTGTTGAGCGCGGGGGGCCGCACTGCGATTCCGCGCCAACAAACCCTGCGGGCGACGCTTGACTGGAGCTATGGCTTCTTGGCAGAGCCCACCCGCCTGTTGCTGGGGCGCTTGGCAATCTTCGCGGGGGGCTGTGACATGGCTGCTGTGGAGTCG
>JACDGC010000171.1 GCA_013815535.1 Ktedonobacterales bacterium | reverse complement strand
TCATAGAACTTACCCGCTGTGGCGCTGGCGATGTCGCCCAGGAAGGCGTGGAAATCGACGCCATCTTGGGCACCAGCCGGGCCAAGCGCGATGGTGTCTATGGGCCAGCCCTTCGCCTTGAACTGTGGCACGAGATCTTTGCGGATGTTGGCGACCTGGCTGCTGGTGTCTGGCGCGGGCACGCCATCCGTGAGCAAGATGACCGAACCCGTCACGCCGCCCGTCGCGGAGGATTGCAGCAGCCCCAGCGCTTTGTTGAGGGCGTCATAGGTGGGGGTGTTGCCGTCGGGCTTGCAATTATTCGACTTGGCGGCGATGGTGCCTTGCAGCGCTTTGCGGCTGGCGACGGTGGCCATCTCGGTCGGCTGTGCCCACACCTGTGCCTGGGTATAATTGTGTGGGCCAGCCGTTTTGCCCGTGTTGTCATCTAGCCCCACTATGCCGATGAAGTTGCCCGGCCCACTGAGGTCGATGTAGGCGTTCGCCGCCGAGCAACGGTTGCCATTGGGGTCGTTGCCGTTCATCGAGCCAGACATATCGAGCACGATGATGGTGACGTGCCCGTTCGCCGCGCGTGGCGTCGCCGCGTATGCGGGAGCCAGGGGCAAGAAGGCGAGCGCCCCCAATGTGCAGGCGAGCACGATGAGCACGGCACCCGTGCGGTGGAGGATTCGCGTCATGGTCGTCTCCTGAGGATAACGAGAGAGGCCATCTAGCTCAGCAATCTGCCTGCGGCGCGGGATGCGACGATGCCCGCCACCCCAACCATTCGTCCGTACGGATGCGGGGTGTTGCGGGTAAAACGAGCATGCCATTGCCTAGCTCTCGGCTTCGTGTAGTCGCCGTTATTATATGCTATCACGAATACAGCACACTAGGGAACAAATGCCAGGCAGAGTGTGTGCTGCTTCACAAGCGGGAGGCATAGGATGCATGGCGAGGGGCGATCATCTGCCACTGTGCGGCTGTGGCGCGGCACCTGCATCGTGCGGCAACAAAGACCACCAGAACCCAGGCGGGTCTTTTATCAAGACACTGAGCCTCATCTCTTTTGCAAGAAGGTCGGGGCCACAGCGTTCAGCGTGCCAGCACTTCGGCAGGGATGAGGCGTGCCGCGTCGCGGCGGCGCCAACGGCTGAATAGTCCGGCGCGCTTCGGCTGACCCAGCGGGTCGAGGAAGGACGGTTGCTGGCTGGGTTGGTCTGTTTCCACGGGGGTATACCGCCCAGTTGCTATGGACCAATCGAGATTGCCGCGCATCCAGGAATGTAACACGTTGATATAGCGCTCGACCCCTGAACCATCTGGAAAGTTGGGGAGCTGTTTTTCCAGGGTGAGGAAGTCGTCGATCCGCTGCGCGTTCATGGCATGCACTCGCTGGAATGCGTCAGCGAGAGATAGATGGTGCTCTGCCGCGACGACGACCACCAGATTATGCACCTCGCGATGTGCAAGTTCGCGCTCCAGAGAAAATAGGTCGTTTGTCCAACTGATCACATCATTGGCGCAATCGGACAGTTGTGCGATAAGCGGATGCGTCCGCACCGCTTCGGAGAGCGCGATTCCTTCGGTGAAGTCGGCGAGGTCCAGGTGGGTCGCCAAACCACTTGACGCGCGCCGCCATTTGATGTAGGTGGATTGATCTGGGGTTCGGCCACGCGCACGATTTTCCGCTTCCCAGACCAGGGCAGCGAAGGTGCGGGCGACTGATTCACGAAACCGACCACGCCAGGAAGGCGTCGCCCACGGCTGCATATGATTCCACACGGCCTGTAACCCGACGAAGAGCGGGGTGGTGTGGCGTAGCTTGTTTTCGAAGACCAACAGCAACTGATCAAGCACGCGGCGCAACACAGCGGGCCGCCGACGAAGCCGACCTATGTCACTTTCATCATCCAGCATAAACGCCCAACTATCCCATTCAACCACGACTTGCAGGGCGGCGGGTGCGCCATGGGGAAAGCAATGTGCGACGAGGAACCAAAACTTGCCCGCTTGGTAATGCTGACGGGTTCGCGCATTATGTAAGAAGCCCATGTCGTGCACCCAGGCAAGCGCATGCTGCTCCAATGCGTGCGCCGCCGGGCTTTCCTCACTGGGAAAGGGCAACCAAATTGGTGGCACCGTAAACTGAGACATCGTGTGCTAGCCTTTCTCATGCACTCCCATGACGATGGTGTGGAGGCGAGGATCAGTCGTCTCATCCTCATGCGCGGCGATCGGCATGGCCGCAGGTAGGACGAGGCGGAACAACGAGCCTTCCCCTTCGATTCCGGTGCTTTCCACAGTAATGCTGCCGTTCATCGCTTGGGCAAGTACACGCACGAGATGCAGCCCCAAGCCATTCCCAATAATGTTCGAGGCGAGATCACGTGGTAAGCGTGCGAAGCGGTGAAACAATAAGGGGATTTGTTCGGGGGGAATCCCCAGGCCGTAGTCGCGCACACAGATTTCTATTTGCGGTGTTTTGCTGGCTTGTGTCGTCCAGCGTCCCTGCGCTGACCTTGTTGGTAGCAAACGCGCGGTGATTTGAATTGGGGTATTTTCGGGGGAGTATTTGATGGCATTGGAAATCAAGTTGAGGTAAATTTGCTTTAAGCGCTCGGTGTCGCCCATGATCATCCACGAATTGGGAATGCGGATTTGCAACTCATGCATGCCTATGCCGCGCTCGCGTGGATCGAGCAATGCGAGCGCGTTATTCAGCGTCTCTAACAGGGGCACTGGGACCGGGGTAAAGTCGGTTGCTCCTTGATCCAGACGACGATTGTCAAGGATGCTCGCCATCAATGTTCCAAGATTTTGGCTCGCACGACTGGCACGTTCGATGATCTCTTTGCCTTCGTTTGCGGCGAGTTCGCTGCCGCTTATGCGCAGGAGTTCAATGTACCCCTGTAAGGTCATGATGGGTGTGCGTAACTCGTGATTGATATTGGTAATAAATTGATCCTTGAGCGCATCGAGACCTTGCACTTCGGCATAGGCGGTCCCTAGCTCGTTGAGGGTTTGGCGGTAGTTGCGCGCGGTCGCCAGCGTGATGGCCGCGAGCGCCAGTTGCACCGATATGATGACGGCAAGTGACAGTAACAATTCCCCATTCGTCGTCGCGTCGAATCCAATCAGGATAATTGCCAAACCATTCATGATGACGGTTGTCGCAAAAATCATCCAGGTTTCTCCAAGTGCGCCGGCCAAGACGATCCCGACCGTGCTTGAAGCAAGTAATGCTATGAGGACATTGCCAATGCCCCGACCCAGAAGCAGTTTCCAAAAAATGGTGATGAGAATGATGGAAATTAGCGCGCCGACCAATGTGGTGATCACGCTTGTTTGGAGCCGACCACGTTGGGCCATGGCATAACCAGTACCATATAAACCTATGCACACGAAGAGCATCAAAAAGGTTATCGAGATGGCGAAGGTATCAACGGTGATACTGTTTCCGATGATGACGAACCCCGCGAAAACACCAGTCAAAAGGGTGAGCAAGATGCCAAATATGAGGGCAATGGAGCGTGTTGCCGCCAGGCGTCGATTCCGCTCGAATGTTGTGGTGGTGATCAATGTGGTGTCAGTAAGGGAAGGGTTATTCTTCATCGGGTACGCCTCTCATCGGAACCTTTGACTCGTCTTCAGCGAATTCGCGGAGCCGTTGCTGACGGATATCCTCACTTAGGTCGATGACCGACAGGATTTGGGCAGCTAGCTCCTGCGAAGAAACGGGTTTCAAAAGATAGCGATCCGCGCCAGCAGCCAAGCCCGTAAACTGGGCTTGTTCCTGCGCCATCGCCGTGAGGATGATGATTGGGGTCGCTGCCGATGTTGGGTCGCCGCGGATCGCGCGCACCAGTTGGTAGCCATTGAGTCGTGGCATTTTGACGTCGATGACGACACAGTGGGGTTGCACCGCCTCGAATTGCTCCAATCCGCTCACCCCATCTGGTGCGCCAAAGGCAGTGAAGGGGCCTGCACGTGGGAGCGTGCGTAGCATCATATCCAGCAGATCGGGGTTATCCTCGACAATCAAGAGCGTATATGTCGTGTTATCAGGCAGAGTCATTTTTGATGATCCTTTCGTCGGTTTCGACGATCTCATGCCAGTGAGAGACCCACAGTCAGCACGCAACCGAGGCTGTGATGCGGCTTCTAAGATTGGCACTGTTTGCAAGAGTGGCCCAATCTCAGTTTGACACACGCCATTATAAACATACCTGTCAAGCGGTATCAGCACTTACCTGCTGTTGGAGGAGCCGCATCCGCCCCAATTTTGCTCTGCACCATGCGTGCAACTGCTGCCTCAGGTCATCTCCGCCTGATTGGTCTTGGCCCCGCCCTGGCGCCGTGTGATAAAATATCAGGAACAGGATTTGTTTGAGCCATTGAGAAAGTTGAGATGCACAAGCTATGCGGATGCGCTATCGCACCGTGCTCTTTCATATCGACGAGGGTGACGACCTGCGTCAGCACTATCAAACGTTGGTTGAAGAACTGATGCGCCAGAGCCAGTCTACCACACGACCACTATCGCGCCGCGCGGCGGGGTGGCGACCGCCCACGGACATCCACGAGACGCCGGATGCGTATGTGGTCAAATTAGAGATCGCTGGCATGGCTGAAGAAGACATCGAAGTTACGCTGTATGCGGATGCCGTCGTCGTGAGTGGCACGCGCCAAGACGAAAGCATGCCCGAAGAGGGCTCCAGCTATCATGAAGCCCAGATCCGCTATGGGCACTTTCAGGCCACCATTCCCCTGCCCACGCCCATTCGGCGCGAGGGGGCTGAAGCGCGGTACCAGAATGGCTTTTTGCGGCTGCGCTTGCCTAAGGAGCCTGCGGAACGGCTGAAGGTGCAGACTGAGCGTGAAGTGACGGCGGATGTCCCCGCTTTGGGGGCTGCCGCTGAGAATACGAATCCAGGGACGTTGCAGAACGGAGGCGTGTCCATCTGATGAGTGACGCGCAAAATAACGATATGATGTTTCAAGATCGGGAAGATACCCTGATGGTTCGCGCCTATATGGCCAGCTTGCTCGGTTTGCAGGGGCCAGCCGAATCATTGGAGATCGACCCCACGGATGACGACGACGATGACGACGATTTGGATGATGCCATACCCGAGATTAGCATGATCCTCGATGATGCCCCGGAAGAGGGGGAAGACAAGGCGGAGGATGACCAGCCAGAGATTCCCGATGTGCTGCCCATCGTGCCCTTGCGCGGGCTGGTGGTCTTTCCCATGG
Source organism: Ktedonobacterales bacterium (assembly GCA_013815535.1). Taxonomy (GTDB): domain Bacteria; phylum Chloroflexota; class Ktedonobacteria; order Ktedonobacterales; family JACDGC01; genus JACDGC01. The sequence goes on along the minus strand of JACDGC010000171.1, from coordinate 2,178 downwards.
CGGGGATGCCGATGGCCGTTGGGCAAGAGCGCTCACTCAAGCTGATCGACGACATCATGCGCGGCGACCGCTTGATCGGCATGGTCGCGCAAAAGGACCCAGAGGTCGAGCAGGGTGGGCCGGATGACTCGTTCCGCATCGGCACGGTGGTGCGCGTGGCGCAACTGGTGCGCTTGCCTGATGGCACATTGCGCATCTTCGTGCAGGGGTTGGAGCGCTTCGCCATCGATGAATATGAACAAGAGAAGCCCTACCTCAAAGCTAAGATCCATCTGATTCCCGAGACGGTGGAAGAGGGCGTGGAGATGGAGGCACTGAAGCGCAACGCCGTCTCGCTCTTCCAGCGCATCGTGAATCTGGTGCAATATCTGCCTGATGAGCTCTCGATGGCGGCGATGAACATCGAGGACCCCCGACAGGTGGTTTCGCTGATCGCCACCACCGCCCGGCTGGACCTGAGCCTGCGTCAGGAACTGCTGGAACTGGATTCGGTCAAGGCGAAGCTCGAAAAGCTCAACCAATTCCTCACGCACGAGCTTGAGGTGTTGGAGGTCGGCAAGCGCATCCAAAACCAGGCCGAAGAAGAGATGGGCAAGGCCCAGCGCGAATACTTCTTGCGCGAGCAGTTGAAGGCGATTCAGCGCGAACTGGGCGAGGGCAACGACGAGCAATCCACGGTCAATGATTTGCGTGACCGCATTGACGCCGCGAAGATGCCCGAAGAGGCGCTGAAAGAAGCCAACCGTGAACTGTCGCGGCTGGAAAAGCTGCCGACCGCCTCGCCGGAATATTCGGTCATCCGCACGTACATTGAATTGCTGGTGTCGCTCCCGTGGAACGTGTTGACGGGCGAAGCCATCGACGTGCCCAAGGCGCGCACCGTGCTGGATGAGGACCATTACGATCTGGATAAGGTCAAGGATCGCATTTTGGAATATCTGGCCGTGCGCAAATTGAAAGAGATGCGCCAGGGCAACGAGACGGGGGGCGATGGCACGCCGCCCAGCCGTGAACCGATCCTGTGTTTCGTAGGGCCGCCAGGGGTGGGCAAGACATCGCTGGGGCAATCCATCGCGCGGGCGCTGGGGCGCTCGTTCGTGCGCATGTCGCTGGGCGGCATCCGCGACGAAGCCGAGATTCGCGGCCACCGCCGCACCTACATCGGCGCACTGCCGGGCCGCGTCATTCAATCGCTGCGGCGCGCGGGCACGCGCAACCCCGTCTTCATGTTGGATGAGGTCGATAAGGTTGGCGCGGACTGGCGGGGCGATCCCTCGTCGGCGCTCCTGGAAGTGCTGGACCCTGAGCAAAACCACAGCTTCCGCGACAACTACCTGGATCTGCCCTTTGATCTGTCGCAGGTGATGTTCATCGCCACGGCGAATTCGCTGGAGCCGATTCCTCCCGCGCTGCTTGACCGCATGGAGGTCATCCAGATCGCGGGCTACACCGAAGAGCAAAAGCTGCACATCGCGCGGCGCTACCTCTTCCCCAAGGAGACGAAGGCGACGGGCCTGAACGAGGGCGAGATCACGCTGGATGATGACGCGCTGCGCCACATCGTGCGGGACTATACCCGCGAGGCGGGCGTGCGTAATCTGGAGCGCCGCATCGCCGATGCTTGCCGCAAGGTGGCCAAGGCCATCGCGGAGGGCAAAGAAGCGCCCATCGCCGTCACGCGCGAAAATCTGCGTGACTTTCTGGGGAGGGCCATCGCGCCAGATGAGATGCTGGAGCGCATCGACCGCCCTGGCGTGGTCGCGGGGTTGTCAGTGACGCCCTATGGCGGCGAAGTCCTGATCGTGGAGGCGGCGATGATGCCCAGCCGCGAAGAGCATCTGACCCTCACGGGCCAACTGGGCGAGGTGATGCGCGAATCCGCCCAGGCGGCGCTGACCTATGTGCGCTCGAATGCCGCCGCGCTGGGGGTGGACCCCAACGTCTTCAGCGGCAAGACGGTGCACATCCACGTGCCAGCAGGCGGCATCCCCAAGGATGGCCCCTCGGCAGGCGTGACGATGATGACGGCGCTGGTGTCGCTGGCGACGGGGCGCAAGGTGCGCTCTGACCTCGCCATGACCGGCGAGATTTCGCTGCGCGGCAAGGTGCTGCCCATTGGTGGCCTGCGCGACAAGGCGCTGGCGGCGCATCGCATGGGCCTGCGCACCGTGATCCACC
>JACDGC010000170.1 GCA_013815535.1 Ktedonobacterales bacterium | reverse complement strand
GTGTAAAGCTGCTCTGCATTACCGCTTTGCTCCAATGGGCGCGAATGCCGTAGCTGTTCTCGTTCCATCACGTGGATGCGCTTGGCATGAGGAGGGAATTGCACCTTCTGGCCGCACACGCGAGGGCCTAGCCGTTGCTGCTGCATGTGGCATCGCTGGCGTGCTTGCGCGGTTGGCCCCATGCGGCGCCATGGAACACGCACACTAGTATTGGGAGGACACGCGATGCGATCAACCCGAAAATTGGGGCCGCTTCTGGCCACAATCTTCACCTTGCTCACCCTGACGCTCGCTGCTTGCGGCGCGAACACCACATCGAGCACGGCGAGTGGCCCCAAATCCGGGGGGCAGGTCATAGACGGACTCTTCGAGGAACCGGATAGCATGCTGCCCGAGCTTTCGGTCGAAACCTTCGCGAACATGGCCGAGGCTGCGTTTTGGGCACCTTTGCTCTATGGCGATAACACTGGCATCATTCATGAAGCACTTGCCAGCGCGGTGCCAACGGCAGCCAATGGCGGCGTCTCTTCGGATCTCAAGACGTATACAGTTCATCTGAAGACGGGCCTCAAATGGTCTGATGGCACGCCGCTGACCGCTGATGATGTGGCCTTTACCCTGAACCTCATCAAGAACCCCGACTATGGGGCCAAGCTGCAAGCGGGCGAGTTCAAAAACATCGCATCGGTTGACACCCCGGACCCCACCACGGTGGTCATTCACTTGACCAAACCGGATGTCGCCTTCCTGGCGCTGGCCTTGACTGACCCGCTCGCCTTCGCGCCCTTGCCCAAGGCCATCTATGGCAGCCTGACTCCTGCCAGCATTGCTAAGTCGGACAATGCCTTTTGGCCCAAGGTGACGAGTGGCCCCTTCACCATCACCGACCGTCAGAAATCGGACCACATCACGGGCAAACGGAATCCCAATTACTTCCAAGCGCCCAAACCCTATCTGGATCAGATCACGTTCAAGATCATCCCCGACCAGAACACGCTGTTGACGGCCCTCCAGAGCGGTGCCGTTGACACAGCTTGGTTCTTGGATATCAATAAATTGGAGACCTACAAGGCCATCCCCAACTATACGGTCGTCTATGACAAGGTGCCCGTCAGTTTCGAGGCGTTGTACTTCAACCTCACCAACCCGTTCTTGAGCGACCCCAAGGTGCGCCAAGCCATCACCAAGGCGATCGATACCAAGTCGCTCTCCACCAACATCTGGAAGGGGATTGCAACCCCGACCTGTGACGATGGTGGCGGCACCTTCGCCCACGATGCAAGCCTCATCCCGTGCTATACCCTGGACCCTGCCGCTGCCAAGGCATTGCTGCAAGGCGATGGGTACACCATGGGGAGCGATGGCTACTTTACCAAGGGTGGCAAAACGCTGGAACTGCGCTATTCGACCACGGCAGGCAAAGCCTATCGTGAGCAGAGCGAATTGTTGGTGCAGGATCAGTTGAAGCAGATCGGCATCAAGGTTGATATCATCAACTTTCCCGCCGACACGTTCTTTGGTACGGTGCTGGCTGATTACACGAAATACGACATGGCTGAGTTCGCCAACTCCCTGACGTATGATCCGGACAATCACACCCAGTGGGGCTGCGATCAGTTCCTGCCCAATGGCTTCAACATCAGCCACTGGTGCAACCAGGACGCGCAAGCGCAGATCACCAAAGAGCAGACCAGCGCGGCGCAGTCTGACCGCACGACGGCTTTCCACCAGTTGTACCGCGACATCTTGGCAGACAACCCAGTTATGTGGTATTACGTGTACCCAGACATCGCCTGCCATAACAACAAGGTGGGCAACTATGCCCCGTCGGCCATCGGCACTTCCGAGACCTGGAACATTTGGGATTGGTATCGCAGCTAATCTCATTGGCGTCAGGTGCTAGCCATGGTGCCTTGACCTGAGACGATCTCTCTGCTTGGGCGCTGGAATGGTTCCTCTGGGGGCATTCCGGCGCTTGGGCATATCCACAGACCCCTGCCAGCGCCATCCATCCGGGCAGGGAAGGGACGTGATGATGACGGCATATCTGATTCGGCGTTTGTCGCAGGCCATCTTGCTGCTGTTGGTGCTTTCGATAGCGTTCTTCTTATTGGTGCATGCGTTGCCTGGTGGGCCTCAAGCGGTGCTTTTTAGCCCCCGCATGACCGCTGAGACGCGCGCAAACCTGGAACATCTCTATGGGCTCGATCAATCCTTGCCCGTTCAATATCTGTTGTGGTTCAAGAATGTGCTGGGGGGCAATTTCGGCAACTCGTTCTCGGATGGGCAGCTCGTCACCACTGAAATCGCGGGTCGCATTCCGCCGACGCTCGAATTATTTGGCGCGGCGATGAGTTTTACCCTGGTATTGGCGGTCTTGTTGGGCGTCCTCTCGGCGGTGCGCAAATATTCTCTGATGGACTATATGGTGACGGTGCTGGCCTATTTTGGCATCTCGATGCCCGTCTTTTGGTTTGCCCTCATCTTGCAAGAATTTATTGGTGTGCAATTGCATCTGTTGCCCACGTCGGGCCGTGAAACGTGCAGCATCTATGGGTGCGCGACGCCATTTGATGTCTTCGTGGATGGTGCACAACATTTACTCATGCCGATGTTTGTACTATCCTTGCTCTTCCTGGCAGGATGGAGCCGCTATTTGCGTGCCAGCATGATCGAGGTGCTGAACCAAGACTACGTCCGCACGGCGCGGGCAAAGGGGTTGTCACCGCGCACGGTCATCTTTCGCCACGCGCTGCGCAATGCCCTCATTCCATTTGTCACCCAAGTGGCCATTGATGTCGGCCTCATCTTTGGGGGGGCAGTGGTGACCGAGACGGTCTTTGCCTGGCCGGGGCTGGGCCGCCTCTTCTATGACGCGCTCTCGCACCGCGACTTCCCCATCCTCGAAGCGTTGCTGCTGTTGGGGTCGGCTTCGGTGATCTTCCTCAATTTATTCGCCGATGTCTTGTATAGCGCGATTGATCCGCGCATCCGCTACTCCTGAAGGGGAAAGGGACTACGAAGATGCGCCTCGAACAACCAGGAACCGGGCTTTTCGATGCCGTGGTGATGCCGTCGGACACTGAGGATGCGGTGCTGACCAAACATCGCGGCATGCTGCAACTGATCACTTCGCGCTTCGTGAAGAATCGGCTGGCAGTGGTGGGGATGGGCGTGTTGCTCACGATGATCTTGGCCGCCATCTTGGCGCCCATCTTGATCGGTGAGACGGCTCAGGTGCATCCCGCCATTGACACCCACATCACCGAGGCGCTCCAGGGGGCGTCATTCAAGCATCTGTTGGGCACCGATGACGTGGGCCGCGACGAGTTTGCCCGGCTGCTCTACGGCGCGCGCGTCTCGATGTTGGTGGGGTTCGTGTCGATGTTGGTGGCGCTGTCGGTGGGCATCCTTTTGGGGTCCTTGGCGGGCTATTTCGGTGGCATCGTCGACACGTTGCTGATGCGCGTGACCGACGCCTTTCTGGCCGTGCCACTCTACCTGATCCTCTTCGTCATTTCGGCTTTTTTCGTGGCGGGTGGCTCGGATTCGATCAGGCAAGTCATTTTGATCCTGGGCCTGTTTTCGTGGGCCAACACCGCGCGCATCACACGCGGTGAGATCCTGGCACTGCGCGAGCGCGAATTCATCACGGCGGCACGCGCGCAAGGCGTTGGCAATGCGCGCATCATCGCCCGGCACATCCTGCCGAACGCAGCGGGCGCGTTGCTGGTGAATGCCACGCTGTTGGTTGGTGGCAACATCATCACCGAGTCGACCCTCAGCTTCTTTGGCTTTGGCATTCAACCGCCAGATGCGAGTTGGGGCAACATGCTGGCATCGTCGCGCGACTACTTGACTTCGGCGCCATTGCTGGTCTATGCGCCCGGCCTGGCCATCTTGGTCGCGGTGGTGAGCTTCAACCTGATGGGTGATGGGCTGCGCGACGCGCTCGACCCGAACACGACGGAACGCTGAGCGACCAGGCCACACAATCTTCCCAAGAGAGAGGCGTCGTCCCCAATGACCACCCCCGAGATGGCCTTTCCCCCTGGCTTTCGCTGGGGGGTAGCGACGTCATCGCACCAGTGCGAAGGCGCGACCCTGAACAACCAGTGGTACGCCTGGGAGCAAGCAGGTCACATCAAGACGGGCGATCATGTGGGGCTGGCGTGCGACTGGTGGGCGCATGCTGAGGCTGACTTTGACCGTGCCAAAGACCTGGGCCTGAATGCCCTGCGCCTGTCGCTGGAATGGAGCCGCATCGAGCCGCGCCCTGGGGTGTGGGACGCCGCCGCCATCGCGCGCTATCGGGCGATGCTGGTGGCCCTGCGCGACCGGGGCCTGGAGCCGTTGGTGACGCTGCACCATTTCACGCATCCCATTTGGTTCGAGGCGCTGGGGGGCTTCCTCGCGCCGGATGCCGTGGCCCGCTTCACGCGCTATGCCGATTTCGCGGCGCGCGAGTTGGGCGACCTGTGCGACTTTTGGTGCACCATCAACGAACCGAACGTCTTTTGCACCGTCGGCTATCAGATCGGTGATTTCCCCCCTGGTCGCCAGGGCGACTTCCGGGCCACGGTGCGGGCGCAAGCCACGATGGCCCGCGCCCATGCGGCGGCCTATCACGCCATTCATGCGGTGCAGCCGCAGGCGCGCGTTGGGTGGGCGCATCAATATAACACGTTCGATCCCGCGCGTCCCACCAATCCGCTGGACCGCACCGTGGCTGGCTGGCAAGACGCCGCCTTCAATCAGTTCTTTCCCGGCGCGGTGCTGCATGGGCGCGTTCCAGCCTTCATGCGCCCCTTCGCGGGTAATCTGCGGGACGTGCAAGGCACCTATGATTTCATTGGCTTCAATACCTATGGGCGCGATCTGGTGCGCTTCGATCTGACGAACCCGCTGGAACTCTTCGGACGCCGTTCCGGTGCGCCGGGTGCGCCCCAGCCCGACGCGGGGGTCGCCACCAGCTATGGCGAGATCTATCCCGCTGGCATCGGGCGCATCATTGCCCAATTGGCTGGCCTGGGCAAACCGATCTACGTGACCGAGAATGGGGTGGCCGACCGCGACGACCGGTTGCGTCCGTGGGTGCTTGCCACGGCCACCCGTGCCATCTATGACGCCATCCAAGGTGGGGCGGATGTGCGCGGCTATTATCATTGGTCGCTGGTGGATAACTTCGAGTGGGCCGAGGGCTGGGGTTTGCGCTTCGGCTTGATCGCGCTCGATCCCCAGACGCAAGCGCGCACGCCGCGCCCCAGCGCTGCCTATTATGCCGCCATCGCCCGTGCGAATGCGCTGGTGCCTCTGCCGGAGTGAGGTCGTTTTCGCTGTGGGGTGGCTGAGGGTGAACCGTTGCCCGCTCATTTGACGGAGCGTGGCGCGCCTGGCCAGTGGTCGCGCTTGCTGGGCCATCACCCTTGCGGCGCATGCAGCCCCAGCAGCGTCTTGCCGCTGCCCGGCAGGCCGCGTTGCTGGATGAGGACGCGGAAGCCGCCCATACCAGCGGGCGCCAAGAGGGCCGCGATGGCGTGGCGCAGGCTGGCGCGGCGCAGGTAGTCGCGTTGGCCAGCGTCAGTGTGGCGCGCCGTTTCTGCCAGGGGAAAGCGTTGGGCGGCCAACGCCTCGGCCTCGGTGCGCAGCCCCAAGCCCAGCAAGAAGTCGCGCTGCGTCACCAGCCCCGCGCGGCGCAGCCCATGTCGCTGCCCCGTGGCGATGAGCGCGCTGAAGTTCACATGGGCGGTGATGTCTTGCGCGCCGGTCAGGGCCAAGGGATCATCACTGATCTGGTGCTGATGGTAGCACAGCAGCGTCCCCCGGCGGCGCTCAGCCGTGTAGAGCCGCCGCGCGGTGTCGCCATAGTCGATGGTGATGACGACGCCATGGGGGGCTAATCGGTCGGCGACGCGGGCGAGCCATGCCTCCGCCGCCAGATTGACCTCGGCGCGCCAGCCCAGCGGAAACCGTTGCCAGGGGATGGCGAAGCGCGCCAGATAGTCCGCGACAGCGGGTGTGGCGGGTGGCCCCAGCCGCTCCGTCAGGTGTGGTGGGGTGCCTGTCGCATCGACATAGACCTCTGCGAGGCCATCGGCTGTGTGCTCGACCACATGCACCGCGAAGGCATCGATCAGTTCATTCGAGAGCACGACGTGAAACGGGCCAGACGGGTCCGCCGCATCAGCAGGGGGAGGGGCGACGACATCACGGATGTCGCGGGGGTGGTAGGCCAGTGCCTCGGCAAACCCGTCAGGCGCGGACTCCGCCGCCCAGGTGGCGATGTCGCGTGCCAAGTGGCCCCGTCCCGCGCCGTTTTCCAGCACGTTGAAGGGGCGGGGGCGACCGAGCAGGTCCCAGATCTGCGCCAATTGGCGACCGATGGCCGCGCCAAAGAGGGGATGCAGATCGGTGCTGGTGAGGTAGTCCCCTTCCCACCCTTGTGGCACCCGCCCCGCTTGCGTGTAATAGCCCCCCTCGGGATAGTAGAGCGCGACTTCCATATAATCAGCGAAGGTGATGGGTCCGCGCTCGGCGATGGCGGCGGCCAATGCCTGCCCCAGGGCGGTTTGCCCGCGCGTGTGCGTCGCCATCATGCCCCTCCACGACTTTGGAAAATTTGCTATCTACCTTCACGATATCACGTTGACACGTGGCGCGGCGCATGCTACGCTTTGCTCTTGAAGCAACAGTCGTGTTGCCGGGCGGGGCGTTGCTTTCGCCCAATGCTTTTTTTGTGGGGATGGAGGATTTTTCGGATGAAACGAACCCTATGGGGCAGTCTTGGCGTGCTGGTGATGGCGGGCGTGCTGGCGGCGGGGTTGAGTGCGGTCACGATGGCGCATGGCGCCGTGCAAGCCGCCACGGATCCTTGCGCGGCCAAGACCACCGCCGTCGTCGTCAATCAGCAAACGCGGCCCACGGATATCGTCGATGGCTCGGGCACGGTCATTGGGCGCATCTATGCGACCCTGTGGGAACGTGTTGGCAAAGATAGCAAGGGGAACCGCGTGGACTGCTATCTCTATCAAGTGGCGACGCGTGCGTGTTCCGTTGCTGGGCAAACCCTGCTGGCTGGCACCGAGACGGCCTTCATTGGTGACCGCACCACGAATGAAGTGGGTTTTGGCATGACGACGCGGGGCTTTGGCGACGTCTCGGATGGCGCATGCATGGGGGTGGTGACGACGCCCTGGCTGACGCTATCCAGCAACTCGCCTTTCACGTATGATGATGACCCCATCTATGGCACTGGCAACTATGCTGGTCAAAGCACGGTCATCACGGGGACCTTCGCCCCACGCGGCTAGCTGCCCGCGTTGCCATTTCGGCGTTGCGCCGCCCCGCTGTTGCGTGCAGCGTGGGGCGGCGCTTTTTTGGGGCAATCTCCGCGCCGTGGGGTGGGCACAGATGGCGCGCATACCTCACATGGAGGGCCTATAGGTCTAGGCAGCGTGACGGGGATAGGC
>JACDGC010000169.1 GCA_013815535.1 Ktedonobacterales bacterium | reverse complement strand
GACGTGGCCGAAGCGCGCTTTGAGCCGGGCCACGCGTTCGATGATCTGGGGGATGCCATAGATGGAGATGGGTTCGGCCATCACGGGAATGAGGTAGGCGTCGCTGAGGCAGAGACCATTGAGGGTGACGATGTTGAGGCTAGGCGGGCAATCGATCAGCACATCATCATAGCGGTGCAATAGACCGGGATCCTCGGCGAAGGCGGCGGCCAGCACCAGGTGGGATTCCATTTCATAATGCGATACCGCCGCGACGGCTTCGACAACCCCCTCTTGTCCGATAAGATTCGTGCTCGATGCCAGCAGATCGATGCGCCCCGCGCACTCGAGGACGGACGAGGCCTCACTCGTGATGATGTCACCCAGTCCGAACGGATGCGGTGGTGAGGCGAAGGGCGTCAAAAAAACGTGATGCAAGGTTTGTCCGTTACGATTCAGCTCACTCCAGCGTTCGTCGCCCACGAGGGCGATGCTAGCATTGGTCTGCGGGTCGAGATCGATAACAAGCACCCGGCGGTGATGATAGCCGGCCAGGAATTCGGCGAAGGCGACGGTAGTGGTCGATTTACCGACGCCGCCTTTTAAATTGATAAAGCTCGTGATACTCACAATGGATGACCCTTTCGTTGTAGTGTGAGGTGTTTGGAGTTCAGCGGATGATCACAGGTAAGGCAAGGTGTTGGCACGCGAAGGCTGCTAGCTGGCACCCTGGGGCTGCTACAAAGCTGATCATGGCGAAGATACCTTTGGATCATTGTGGCGCTCCTACGTTTCCTGGCTGCCACCGAGAATTACTCGTCTGGCGTCGTCAAGATGGCGAGCCGCCGCCGGGCGCTAGTGAGTTGTCCGCGCACTTCTTGTTGCCAAAACTGGCCGATCTCGGAGGTGGCAATCTCATCTACTACTCGACTAAACTGTTCCTGGGCACGTTCGAGTTCGGCGATCGCCTGTTCTACGCTGGCGATGGCCTCATGCAGTGAGGTGGTGTACTCGCTGGCAAAAAGTGCGACGATGGCGCGGTCGAAGAACAGATACACCGGACCCAGAGCGATGTCGATAAGCGTCGTTTCATCCATGTTCGGGGCACTTTCTACCAAGCTGAGGATGCCTTCTTGTTGGGCATCAAGTTCCACCATCTCCAACACGACGGGAAAGATGCGTTGGGCCGCTTGGCGGGCGAGGGGGGCCGCCATCCGGTCGAGCAGCACCATTTCTATGCCGGCGGTGATGATGGCGGCTTTAAGGCGTTGCTGCTCCGCAGTGGTCAAGGCGACCCGATCCGTGATGGCGCGAATGGCCTCGGGATTGAGGAGAGCGATCTTGGTGGTGCTACGCGAGTCGATGAGACGGCGGATCGTTTCGCTGTGAATGCCGGCAACGCTGACCAGGCTATAGAGGGTCAGCTTGTGGTCCGCCAGGATGCTCCGTAACTCGCTGGCGAAGATGTTGCCCTCGGGAGCGTTGTCTGGGGAAGCGGGGAAGGTCATGGGATATGTCTCCTTTCTGCCTATAGCGTACCGTGCGATCTGCCGTAGCACATCACACACCTCTGTGGGTTGACACACACCGCCATGTCGTATGCTAAGGAGGCGTCGTGCTGAGCGCCAGAGGACGGTATATCTTTAACAGGGAAGCAGGTAGCGCGTGGCTGTGTTGACCCCCAACGAGCGCTCGGAACTCGTCATGCTCCTGGCGCGTATCGATTGTTTTCAGGCGACTGATGAGCGTGTGGAACTAGTGCGTGCTGCCGGTCTACTGCGCGCCATGCCGCATATCGATCTCACTGGTCCCAATCCGCGCAGCATCGCGGACGACCTCATCACACTGGCCAACGCGAGCGGCCTACCAGCCATAGGGCAGTTGCTGCGTGCGGTCGTGACGCGCCTGCAACCGGATGAATCCACGGCGCGGCGCTGGCTGCACACGATGATGGAGCAGCACCATATCGCCCTTCCCGCACCGGAGCTAGTGCTCGATGCGCCGCCCGATGAGTGGGAACCGGAACATTTCGTCGGCGATCCGTCCTTGCGCCCCGTGGCGTTTTTACTGCGGGGGGCGAAGGCGAGTGAGCATGTTGCGCTTGTCGATGGGCCTGATGGACGGGGCACTGGCTTTTTGGTGGGATCGTCCTTGCTACTGACGAATCAGCATGTCATTACGAGTGCCACCGCCGCCGCCCAGGCCGTCTATCGTTTCAATTATCAAAAGACGGAAGATGATCGTGACGCGCCGGTGCAGGACTATGCCATGCAACGTGGCGGCCTCTTTTATGCATACAAAGACGACGACTATGATTACGCGTTCATCGAGTTGGCAGGGCAACCGGGGCAGAGATGGGGGTTCTTCCCTTTAGAAGATGGCCCACCTCCCCGTAAGGGGGAGCGGGTCTGCATCATCCAACACCCGAGTGGCAATCCCAAGCAGATCGCGATGCTCAATAATTTCGTGGATGATGTGACCGATACCACCCTGCTGTACACGACCCCGACGACCAATGGCACATCAGGTTCCCCGGTGCTTAATGAAGCTTGGCAGGTGGTGGCTCTTCACCACTCAGGGGGGAAACCGTACCATGATGAGCTTGGTCGTCTTAAGGTGCGCAATCGGGGGACACGAATCGGCGCGTTGCTCGAACTCATTCCTCCAGAGGTACAACAACTGCTCAACCAGTGAGCGAGGGGATATGGATCTGTTGGCATACGTTGGACGCTGTTCATAACGACAACGCCTTACAAGGTCACGATGAGCACCACGCTGTTTATGGTCGATCCTCTTCGATGTATATATCAGCCCCTGCTGGCTCATTTAGTGCTCCTGGCGGACGCGCGGGAATCGTGAGCATCATCATGCTCACGATTCCCCAAGCAACACTGAGGCCCACATGCCACCCCGTTGCCACCATTCCCAAGGGTTGATGCGCCTCAAACTGGGCGAAAAATAGGCTGGCGGCAAACACAGAAATGAAGGCGATGAGACGCCACCTTGCATTGCTAGGCAAACCGCGCTGACGCACCCACAAACCAGCATAATGGCCGACGCGGCCAACCACGGGATAGGTTGCCAATCCAAACACTATGAACAGAAGAAAGGCCACGCCATTCCCCGGATTGAGATGCAAGAGATCGCCGACCGCCAGGGAAAAAGTGGCTCCCATAGCTCCCATGCACATGATGTATAGCGCCAGGTCAAACAGAGGCAACGAGCGCGTTGTTGGCGCATCACGCATCCCTACGCTCCATTCTGGCCAGTTTGGCCACTTGATCTGGCGTGTGTAGACAAGCACACGCACTGCTCATGGATGATCCTCTTCAATATAGAGGTCGGCACCGGCGGGACCGCCTCTGGAAGCCATTGGTCGGGCGGGGAGCGTCAGCACCAGGCCGCACGCAACGATCCACGCTACACTCAGGCCCGCATGCCACACGTTCGCTGGGATATCGATCACCGTCTTGTTTTCAATATCTAAAAGGATAAAGCTTGCCAGGAATACCAGAACGAAGACCGCGAGCCGCCATCCCTCCGCACCCGAGACACGGCCAGGTTCCCACCAAAGAGCCATATAGCGGGAAACCCGATGAACCACTGGAAAACTCGTTATGCCGAACATGCCAAATAAAAATAAGGGGATGCCTGCCTGCCGATCAAGGTGCAGGACATCGATGACCGTCAGAGCAAAGGAAGCACCTATCATTACCATGCAAAGAATCCCCAGCGTCACGTCATAGAGGAATGCTCCTGATATCTTGATCGCCTCATTCACCCTCCCGAACCAACTTCTTGCCCCCAGGAGGAACTGACGCATGTGCAGCGTGCTGTCAGGGCGTGGAGGAATGAAGATGTAGCCTAGGAGAATACTCACACTCCACATGCCACCGCTGCCAAGTAGCAGGGCACGATTTGCATGCAGCGGATCGCCAGCCAGCAGCAGCAGGGGAGAACAGGTACTCAGGGCGACAAACCATCCTAACCAAAGATGTGGCCCAAGGCCGGCAACAGGGGCTACGTCCGGTGAGGTGGAGGCAAAACGCCGGATCATCGGGAGCAAACGTATGGCGATGGGAAAAAGGATGCCCATCCCGACAACAAACACGCCCGAAAAAAGCGCACCAGGCGCTTGCGCCGGGAGAGACCAAATGCTGAGAACACCCAGCGTGAGTGCCAAGCTCCCCATGGCGATGATGGCCAGAAAGAGAATATACATCGTCAAACGTTCGCGCCATCGCATGCTTCTGCTCTCCTTGCGCCGCTGCCCTTGACAACCGTTCAGACACTCTCTTATAGTACATGCGAGATACCCAAGAGTGTCAAGACGACCGCGCACGGACGATGAGCAGGAAAGGATTCGTGCATGGGGCAGCGTGATCCCGTCTCCCATTTCTTGCGCCGTGGCGATCAGGCTTACCACTTCGCCACCAGATGGATCAAAACGTACATCTGGAACGGCATGATCGTCAGCGCCTTCTTGTCCGCCATCGTCTCCCTGGCGGTCAACGGCACCACTAACCTGCGCCCCCTGGCCCAGTGGCCCATTCTGCACCAGATCACCACGAACTACTGGTTCTTCACCGTTCCGCTGATCCTTGGTATTCTTTACATGGCCCTCTTTAGCACCCATCTGTTCGCGCGTCATCCACCCGACGGCGACCTGCTGGAACTGCATCCAGTCGCCACATTATCGCTCCGAGCGATGGCGCTCGATCCGCGCCCTGCTGCCTACTTCGCTCGGCCTCTTTATCGTGACCTTTGTATACGCCTTCAAGACCGGCTGCGTCGTCAGGGAGTGACCACGATCTGGCTCGAAGGCCGGGCGGCCAGTGGCAAGACGCGCATGCTGTATGAAATCTTACGCGGTCCCTCCCTGGCACCCCATTTTGCCCGCGCGATCATGCTGCCGACGCTGCCCCAGACCCTTTCCGCTGCCCATCTTCGGCAACTCACCGGGCAGCACCTTGTGCTGCTCTTCGACGATATCGACCAGGATCCGCGCCAAATCAGCCTGATCCAACAGCACCTCCGCACGCTGCGTCACCACACGGGCCACATCACCATCCTCCTGGCCAGCCGTGAGACCACCGACACGCCCCTTCAACCGTACTTTGAGGCTTTGCGCGGGCAGGGCGGCGAACACGTCATCCTCACCCCAATGGCGTCTGATTCTGCTGAATGGCACGACTTCCTGGCTTGGCTCCCCCATCAGATGCCACCGGAATCCCTCGATCTCGACGCTTTTGATGGAACCCCCGGCTCCCTCATTCTGGGGTTGGCGCAGCGCACGCAGGAACTCCGGCAACTTCCCCCTGACGCCCAGGGGGTGTTGTTTGCCCTGGCTGTGCTACGCGAAGCCGACGTGCATCCCACATTCACCCCGCGCGTCCAGCGGCTGGCCGGGGGCATCTTCACTGTCCCCGAGGCCGCCTTCGTCGAAGCCATTGCTCTCCTGGAAACCACTGGCTGGCTTCGGCGCACGGTGATCGACTCCCTTGAGCCGACCAGTCCGGCAATCTTCCTCTGTATGCAAGAAGCGGGTTATCCCCAACCGGGAAAAACAATCCTGGACGATGTGGTGCGCGCTAGCGATCTCTTCGCGCACCACACGGTCGACGCGGAGGCACTCATCGATATCGCTGCGATGGTGCGCGACCGACGTGAGCTGCTCCCTGAACAATTTCTGAAAGCGCTGGCAACGCCCTATCTCCTCGAAGTCGCCGCTGAGCATCTGGCTGAGCAGGGACGCGCTACCCGCGCCGCCGCCATTGAAATGCAGTGCGGTGTGGCTTATGTCGAACAAAATCAGGGAGCCAGCGCCATCCCCCATCTCGAAGAGGCCCTGCACGCCTTTCCCCGTGACACGCACCCGCTCGATTGGGCGGCCGCCACCAATAACCTGGGAAACGCCTATCGCATTAGCACCGAAGGCGAACGGGGCGCGAACATCGAGCTGGCCATCACGCATCTGGAAGAATCGCTCGACGTCTATCAGCGCAACGCTTTTCCCCAGGAATATGCGGACACCAATGTCAAGCTCGCCCGGTTATACGAGGACCGCACCGAAGGGACGCTGGCCGCCAACTTGGACCAAGGCATTACCTGCCTCCACCGCGCGGCGCAAGTGCAGACCCGCGCCACGGCACCCCGGCAATGGGCGGATATTCAGAGCACGCTCGGCGTATTCTACCGGCGTCGCATCCGTGGGGACAAGCGGGCGAACCGGGAACGCTCTCTGCGGGCCTGCCGTGGCGCAGCGGCAGTCTACGAACAATTGGATGAGGGGACCGAGCGCCGCCATGAACTCGCCAGCATCTACAATAACCTCGGCGACGCCTACCGCCAGCGCCTCCAGGGGGCGCAACGCGCCAACCTCGACACCGCGCTGGCCTACTTTCACCGCGCCCTCACTTACCTTGAGGCCCAGACGCCCTCCTGGGCGCGCACCTACAATCTGATTGGCATGGCCAACGACGACTTCGCGGATGCCGACCACATCGAGGAGGCTATCGTCGCCTATGAGACGGCCCTCTCGATTCTGAACTCTGAGGCACATCGGCGCCTGTGGGCCTGGGCTGCCAACAATATGGGGCGCGCCTATCAGCACCGCCTGGTGGGCAAACTCCATGACAATCGCCTGACTGCTCTTGACTGGTATCGTTGTGTTGCGGTGGCCGAGGTCGAGAGTGTCGATGCCCGCATCTGGGCGATGGCCTCCCTCAATCGCGGACTGGTATGCAGCGAGGTCGCGGCAGACCTGTTGGGGCAGAGCGACGCGGCGACGTGGGCGCGCTACGAACAGGAAGCGCAGGACGCCCTTGATGATGTCCTGGAGTATGCCCGGCACCATCAGGACATCGATCTGATCCGCCAGTGTGAAGGAGCATTGCGTTGCCTTCATGCGAGGGAAGGTGCCCATGCCGCCTGAGCCACAAAACCTCAATCCTAACGCGGCTCCTCTTGATAGCTCTTTTCTAGGGCATCGAGAATGCCTGTATCAGCAAACTCCTGTCAATGGGTTTGAACGGCGAAATACATCTCTGCTAGAATGATGAGTTGCTCCTTGGCATCGCCAATATTGATCTTGGCGCGGTTTCGTGAAGCGGAAGAAGAGTCGGCAGAAATCGCTGCTTCCGGGAAGAGAACAGGACTCTGCTAGCCAAGGGCGGAATGTAGACGTCAGCGATTGTCGAGGGAGATTACGGTTGTAACGACCGATGTTCGGAAGGTCAGCGTTCCGCAAGATGTTCAGGATGGCGGCCATCTGTCCTATCCTGGAGCCTCTGCGCCAACCAGGTATACCGCTCGCGTTCTTGGGTCCGGCTGATGGCAATGCGGATGGCCTTCGGCGAACCGATGATCACCGCCTGGCGCTTCGCCCGCGTGAGGCCAGTATAGACCAGATTGCGCGACAAGAGCATATAGTGCTGCAAGAACAACGGGAGCACGACCACGGGATATTCGCTACCCTGGCTCTTGTGGATGCTCAACGCCCAGGCCAGCCCCACCT
>JACDGC010000168.1 GCA_013815535.1 Ktedonobacterales bacterium | reverse complement strand
GCCGAGTGGTGCTTGGTTGCCAGCCCAGCCGCGAAGCCAGCCAGCCTGCAAAGATGTAGGACTGGAAGGGGCAGGCGTCCTCACCCGGCTGAACCGCGTATTCGATGTTGACGCGGTCCAGCGCGCGCAGGAAGGTTCCACGACCCTCAGCATCGAAGCACTGGGCCGTCAACTCGCGCCACGGCTTGATGCGCGTCCAGTTGAAGTCATTGAAGGCCGCATGCGTCACTTGGCGCTGACGGCGCTTCACCATCAGATCAGCCAGGCGGATCAGATCTTCCTTGGGGTTGTCGAAATCGGCGCTATCAAAGATCGAGTAGTCACCGAGTTCCAGCAAACCATAGAGCGTCTCGTCGCGCGTGGGCAGGCCGCCTGACCACCAGACGAAGATGGGCATGTCGGGCAGCAGCAGTGGCGTCACCAGCGCCGCCAGATTGCGGCGGTTGCCCTCTGGCACCGGCAGCGTGATGATCTCAGACCCCACCGCGCCCGTGCCATCGAGGGAGTGCGCGCGGATCTCGACGGTCGCCATATCGCCTTGCTTGCCATCTGCAAGGATGATGGCGCGCGAGGGGTGCTGCCCCGTCAAACCCGAGATGGCATCATGCAGCCAGGCCGTTTCTTTGGCGTCGGGGGCAAAGGCCACCAACGTCATGACGCTGCTGCGCGTCAGTTCTTTCTTGCCGTCAGCGCGGCGCGCCTCATTCAAACGTTGCCAAATGGTCGACAGGGTGGCCTTGATTTTGGTCAGCGGGACTACTTCCTGCGCCGTCGATGGAATCATCGTGGCGTCGAGCATTACAATCGCCTCCAGGATCGCCCATCGCGTTCGATCAACTCCATGGCCTTGCGAGGTCCCCAAGTGCCAGACGTGTAGGGGACGAGCGGGCTATTTGCCCCTGCGCCTCCGTGCCACGCACTTTCGATGGCATCCACGAAGCCCCAGGCCATTTCGGTTTCTTCACGACGAGTGAACAAAGTAGAATCGCCCCGCATCGCATCCAGCAACAGTCTTTCATACGCTTCGGGGGGGGTGGTATCGAATTTGCCATAGGCAAAATCCATGTTCATGGCGCGCAACTGCATCGTCTGCCCCGGCAATTTCACATCGAATCGCAGGGAGATGCCCTCGTTAGGTTGAATGCGCAGCGAGAGCAAGTTTGACGGCAGCGCATCGCCGCCCAGATCCTTGAAGAGCGAGAAGCGAGGTCGCTTGAATTTGACGGCGATCTCTGAGACGCGCTCGGGCAGCCGTTTGCCGGTGCGCAGATAAAAAGGCGTGCCTGCCCACCGCTGGCTATTGATGGCGAGCTTCAGCGCCACGAAGGTTTCGGTTTGCGAATGCTCCGACACCCCCTGTTCGTCGCGGTAATCGATGGCGGGCTGGTAATTGACCTGCCCAGCCTCATATTGGCCCCGGACGACATTGTTGACGACATCCCGCTCCGACATGATGCCGATTTCACGCAGCACCTCGACTTTGCGTTGGCGGATGTCGTTGGCGGCCAGACTGAGGGGTTGGTCCATCGCCACCAGGGTGACGAGTTGCAACATGTGGTTCTGCACCATATCGCGCAGTGCCCCAGACTCCTCATAATAGCCGCCGCGATTCTCGACGCCGATGCTTTCGGCCACCGTGATCTGCACGTGGTCGATGTGGTCTGCTGACCATATCGGCTCGAAAATCGTATTGCTGAAGCGCATCACCAAGATATTCTGGACGGTCTCTTTGCCAAGATAATGGTCGATGCGGTAGATCTGATCTTCTTTGAAGACTTTGTTCAACTCGCCGTTGAGTTCCGCTGCCGAGGCTTGGTCGCGCCCAAAGGGTTTTTCGACCACGAGGCGGCAGTAGCTTGGCCCGCTGACGGTGCGTTCCACCATGTTCGCCTTGCCCAGATTGGCGGCGATGGTGCTGTAATATTCTGGCGCCGTCGCCAGATAAAAGATGCGGTTGCCGCCGATGCCATGCTCCGCGTCGATCTCGTTGAGCCGCGCACCCAGGCGCTCAAACGCCTCGGTGTCGCCAAACTCGACCTGCTCATACGAAACACGCTGTGCGAAAGTTTCCCACAGCGCCTCGCTATAAGGCTGGCGAGCATGTTCCTTGATGCCGTCCTCGGCGTACTTGCGGAACTGCTCGTTCGTCCACGGGCGACGTGCCACGCCAACGATCATCAGATTGTTGGGCAATGGCGGTTGGTCAGCAGCCAGGCTATAGAGCGCGGGCAGCAGCTTGCGCTGGGTCAGGTCGCCCGTTGCGCCGAAGATCACGACTATGCATGGTTCCACGGTGCGCGCTTCGGAAAGTCCGACGCGCAACGGGTTATCCAGCGTCAAATTGGCTTGCATCGCGCCCTCCAAACATGCGGGAGAAAGAACACTTCCTATTCTACTCCCTTACAGAGATCTTACCACGCTAAACCGGTTTTTGATAGGTCATCTGGCACATGACCAATGGGGCAAACGGCCAAGATGGACCACATCGGGAGGACACATTCCCCCATTCCTGCAGTCGCGGCGGCGAGCTTGGTGCTCGCCAGGGGCCGCGCTTGGCAGTGGAGCGTTGGCGTGCCCTCCGCGTGCTCGTTCTTGGGCCTTAGTGCCCGGTCGTTTCGCCCTCGGTCAGCACCGCATGGCCGCCAAACTGGTTGCGCAGCGCCGCAAGGACCTTCGCCGAGTAGGATTCTGGCTGGCGCGAATGGAAGCGCTCCAACAGCGACATCGTGATGATCGGCGCGGGGATGTTGTGGTCGATGGCCTCTTGGATCGTCCAACGGCCTTCGCCAGAATCTTCGACGTAACCCTTGATCTTAGCCAGGTCGCCACCCTCGGTCTGGAAAGCGATCACAGCCAGATCCAGCAGCCACGAGCGTACCACGCTGCCATTCTGCCACACCTTGGAGATCTGCAACATGTCGAGGTTATACTCCGAGCTATGCAGGATCTCGTAACCTTCCCCATACGCTTGCATCATGCCATATTCGACGCCGTTGTGGACCATTTTCACGTAATGGCCCGCGCCGTGGGTGCCAAAGTGGCCATAGCCATTCGGCGGGGCGAGCGTGGCGAAGAGCGGCTCCAGATGCTTGAAGATCTCGGCCTCGCCACCGATCATCAGTGAATAGCCCTCTTTCAGGCCCCACACGCCGCCGCTGGTGCCACAGTCCATATAGTGGAAGCCCTTGGCATTCAGCGTCTCGGCACGGCGCTTGGTGTCTTTGAACCACGAGTTGCCGCCGTCGATGATGATGTCGCCCGGCTTCAGCAGCGTCGTCAGATGCTCGATGGTTTCATCCACCACCGCGCCTGAGGGCACCATGATCCACACGGCCTTGGGCGAGTCGCCCAGTTTGCTCACCAGTTCTTCCAGGCTATACGCGGGGATGGCCCCGTGCTGCTGCGCCAAATCCACCGGACCCCGGCTGCGGTTGCTGGCGATGACCTTGTGGCCACCTTGCACCAGCCGCGTGACCATGTTGCCGCCCATGCGGCCCAGCCCGTAAAATCCCAGTTCCACGACGATGACTCCTCTTTGTGTGCTGATGAGCAGGGCGCGACACGCAGGGCACAAAGGCACATGATGAGATGCAGGTGGCCACACATCTAGCGATCAGCGTGGTAACTGGCCAATGACCACCGCAGCGCCAAATGGCTGAAGCAAGGTCGGCGCGCCGCCTGTGTGCATCCTGCTGGTTCTCGTGTCCTGCGTGTTTCGCCCGGTCGTTTTCGTTAGTGTGTGACTTGGCTTTGCAGTTCGCTGACCTTTTTGGCTGTTTTGTCCATAAGGTCATTGTACGAATCCGCGAAAAGCTTGACGCCATCGATCTGCAATTTATGCGTCACGTCGGCCATGTCCACCCCGACCGCCTTCAAGTCGTCGAAGGTCTGATGCGCGCCCGCGATATCTTGCGTGATGGTGACGACCGCGTCGCCATGGTCGCGGAAAGCATCGATGGTGGCGGGGGGCATGGTATCAACCGTGTCGGGGCCGATCAACTGCTCCACATAGATCACGTCGCGGTATGCGGGGTTTTTCGTGCTGGTGCTGGCCCACAGGGGGCGCTGCACCTGCGCACCCTTCGTGTGCAAGGCGGCAAAGCGCTCGCTGCCAAAGGATTGTTGGAACAGCTCATAGGCCAGTTTGGCATTGGCGATGGCGGCTTTGCCTTGCAAACCCAGGATTTGCTCTTTGCGGGCGGGATTCGTTTCCACCTCAGCCAAGGCCATCAAGCGTTTATCGGCCTCGGTATCGACGCGGCTGACGAAGAAGCTGGCAACGGAGGCGATGCGGTCGATGGGTTGCCCGGCGGCGGCGCGCTTTTCCAGACCGTTCAAGAAGGCATTGATGACGGCTTGATGCACATCCAGCGCGAAGATCAACGTGATGTTGATGTTGAGGCCCTCGCTGAGCAGCGTTTCCACAGCGGGGACGCCCTCCGGCGTGGCGGGCACCTTGATCATCAGGTTCGGGCGATTGACACGGCCCCACAGGTAGCGCGCCTCGGTGATGGTCGCCTGGGTGTCGTTCGCCGCGCCGGGTGAGACTTCCAGCGAGATGAAGCCGTCTTTGCCGCCTGAAGCATCATAGACGGGGCGCAGGTGATCCGCCGCCATCTGGATGTCGACAATCGCCAGTTCGTCGAAGATTTTCTTGGGATCGGTGATGCCTTGACGCACGAGATCCTTCAATTGATCATCATAGTCGCTGCTGCCACCGATGGCCTTCTCGAAGATGGATGGATTCGAGGTCGCGCCGCGAATCTCGCCCGCTTGAATCAGTTTGGTGAGCTCACCATTCGTCATGAAGGTGCGTCGGATGAAGTCGATCCACGGGCTTTGGCCAAGTTCGTTGAGTTGAGAGAGGGGATTGCTCATGATTGGCAGAACTCCTGTTCCATCGTTTTAACTTTGCCCAGGCGGCGCGCATGGCGCTCTAGCCCAGAGAATTGCGCATTGATGAAGGCGTCGATCAACTGCACGGCCAACCCTGCATCGATGACGCGCGCACCCAATGAGAGCACATTCATGTCATCATCTTCGACTCCCTGGCGTGCCGAGAAGGTGTCGTGGCAGAGGGCCGAGCGAACCCCACGTACCTTGTTCGCCGCGATGCTGGCTCCGACGCCACTGCCGCACACCAGCACGCCACGCGTCGTCTGGCCAGATTGCACGGCATGTGCCACCGCCTTGGCATAGTCGGGATAATCATCGAGCGGATCGGTGCCATCGCCACCCAGGTCCACCACTTCGTGGCCCAATCGTTGCAACTCTGCCACCACTGCTGCCTTGAGCGGGAACCCAGCATGGTCCGCTCCAATCGCTACGCGCATGTGGGCGCGCTCCTTTCACTGTGGGGGATGGCCTCATGCCGCCCCCTGTGCCCCACGGCCCCATCTCCGTCATCGGCGGGAGCGGGGAGGTTGGTTCAGTGCCCGATTCAGCGGAGAGAATCACTTCCCCCTTCGCAGAATCACACAACCAGCCATCTCCGCGCTCGCCAACAGCGGGTGGGTCCCCCTTATTTCCCCAGCAGCGCTTTGGCCCGTGCCGCGATGTTTTCGGGGGTGAAGCCAAACTTCTCATAGAGGATCTTGTAGGGAGCCGACGCGCCAAAGTGCGTCATACCCAACACATCGCCATCCAGCCCGACATAGCGCCACCAGGACTGCGGCGAGGCGGCCTCGACCGCCAAGCGCTTGCGCAGGTTGGGGGGCAACACGCTGTCTTTATAGCTCTGTGGTTGCTTGTCGAAGAGTTCCGTGCTGGGCATGCTGACGACACGCGCCTGGATGCCCTGGCTGGCGAGCCGGGCCTGCGCTTCGATGCACAGCGGCACTTCCGAGCCAGACGAGATCAAGATCACCTCGGGCGCGCCACCTGCGGCGTCCGAGAGGATGTAGCCGCCCCGCAACACATTGTCGGCGGTGGCATATTTTGTCTGGTCGATGATGGGCAGGTTTTGCCGTGTGAAGATCAGCGCGGTGGGGCCATGGTCGCTGGCCAGCGCGGCACGCCAGGCATAGGCCGATTCGTTGGCGTCAGCGGGGCGAATGACTGTCAAGCCAGGGATGGCGCGCAACGCTGCCAGATGTTCGACAGGTTGGTGGGTGGGGCCGTCTTCGCCCAGGCCGATGCTATCATGCGTGAAGACGTAGGCCAGCCGCAGACCCGAGAGGGCCGCTATGCGGATCGAGCCACGCATGTAGTCCGAGAAGGTGAGGAATGTGCCACCATAGGGGAAGAAGCCGCCATGGGTCGCCATGCCATTCAAGATGGCCCCCATGCCGTGCTCGCGCACGCCAAAGTTCATGTTGCGCCCAACGCGATCCGTGGCCGAAAAAAGGCCCTCACCCTCGATCAGCGTCTCGTTGGAGGTGGCCAAGTCTGCCGAGCCGCCCATCAAAGACGGCAGCTTGGGCGCGATGGCGTTCAGCACTTTGCCCGAGGCCACGCGGGTCGACATCTCGCCTTTGCTGTCATTCGGTCCCCACACGGGGATGGCACTGTCATAGTCCTCGGGCAGTGCGCCGCTCTGCATCTGCGTCCAACGCTCGGCCAGTTCGGGGTACGCGGCACCATAGGCGCTGAAGCGGCGCTGCCAATCTTGCTCGGTCTCCGCGCCTTTTTGGACGGCCTCGCGCATGTGGTCCAGCGCGTTTTGGGGCACATAAAAGGCTTCTTGCGAGGGCCAGCCCAGGTTGCGCTTCGTCGCGGCCACGTTTTCCGCGCCGAGCGGACTGCCATGCGACTTGAACGAATCTTGCAGGGGGCTGCCGAAACCGATGTGCGTGCGCGTGACGATCAAACTGGGGCGTTCGCGCTCCAATGTCGCGTCGTTCAGCGCTTGCTGGACTTCTTTGCAGTCCATGCCATCGACGCGTTGCACATACCAGCCATATGCCTCGAAGCGCGAACCCACGTCATCCGACATAGCGAAGTTGGTGGGGCCAGAGAGCATCACATTGTTGTCGTCATACAGCACGACCAGCTTATTCAGCCGCAGGTGCCCGGCGATGGCGCAGGCCTCGTGCGAGACGCCCTCCATCATGTCGCCATCACTGGCAATGACGTAGGTGTAGTGGTTGACGATCTCGTGATCTGGGCGATTGAATATCGCCGCCAGATGTGCCTCGGCGATGGCCATCCCCACCGCGCTGCTGATGCCCTGGCCCAGCGGCCCAGTCGTCAGCTCCACGCCCGGCGTCATGCCGCGCTCGGGATGGCCCGGCGTGATCGACTCCCACTGCCGAAAGTGTTTGAGGTCGTCCAACGATACCTCATAGCCCGTCAAATAGAGCAGGCTATAGAGCAGCATCGAGGCATGCCCCGCCGACAGCAAAAAGCGGTCGCGGTCTGGCCAATTGGGATTCTTGGGGTTGTGTTTGAGGAAGTGTTGCCAGAGGGTGTAGGCGGCGGGGGCGAGCCCCAGTGGCGCGCCGGGATGGCCCGAGTTTGCCTGCTGCACCGCGTCGATGCTGAGTGTGCGAATGGTG
>JACDGC010000167.1:3241-7502 GCA_013815535.1 Ktedonobacterales bacterium | reverse complement strand
GCGATACTCCGCGCGAAGCCATAGAAAGGCCAGTCGTCGCCAATATAGGCGAAGCGCCAGGAAGTACAGTTCCACGTGACGTACAGCGTGGCTAGCAGCGTCACAGCGGCGAGCGCGAAGCCGTGGGGGTGGCGCGCGCACCAGCGGCGAACGGTGGCGCGTGATTGGGAGAGCATGCGAGGCGGCAATCCTTTCCATGGCAGAGCGTCGGCATCCCTACCGACCCTTTGCCCCCATCGCACAAGCGATGCCGCCCCCTGCAAACGACGGGGCAGCCATCGGCAACCATCAGCTACCCCACGAGTGATGCTTTCAGTTTGCCCTTCGTCATCAAGTCAATTGCCCAAGCCAGAAAGCCCCCTTTGTAATATCCATCGTGAAGAGTTTTTTTCCGGCGCGTCGTGGCGAGGGAATGTATACTTCGCGAGACATTGCCTCGCACAACACCAGTAGCGCACCTCTCCAACACAACGAGGAGAGATGCGCTGCTGATATCGCAAGTAAATGCTTAGTGGTTCGCCTCGGTGCCATTGAGGCTGGTGGTCGTGGCGCTGTCGCTGCTGCCCTGTGCCTTGGCGCGGGCATCGCTGGCGGCGCTTTGCACCTTCGTCACGGCATCATTCGCCGCGCCTTGCACCTTGGTCAGCGTCTGGCGGGCCTGATCGATGGCTGGCGCGGACTTTTCGCGCAGGTCCGTCACGCGGGTCTGCGTCTTCGACTGCAAGTCATTCAGCTGCGTCTGCAACTGCGTGCGGGTTTCCTCGCCGCGTCGCGGGGCAAACAACACTCCCAAGACGGCGCCTGCCACGGCACCCCAGAAAAATCCACGAAACATGGGTAGTCCTCCTCTGCAAATGTGGGGTATATCGGTGCGCTGACACGCCTGTCAGCATGAAAGCGTCGCTCTACTACAACGTATGAGCAAGTTCTATGCCAGCAATCGGGCAAGCGTTACGTGACGAAAGTCACTGCCGTGCTATATCGCTTTGCACTAGCAAGTGGCCTTGTCGATCAGCTACACTTGATTATAGCAGAGCGACAATGCTGTTTGCCCCGCATTGGCACAGATTTGCCATATTTTCGCTATCATTTGTGGCTGAACTTTCACGCTCCTCTCATTCATATCGGCTATCATAGAAAGGACGGATAGGTTGCCCAGAATTGGATTACTAGCGGCTTCCTATGACGCACTGGTCGCGCCGCTGAAGGCGCAATCCTGTCGTTTCATGCTAGGATCACTATATAAGGGACGCGGCACTGCCAGCGTTCACTTGATGAGAGAGCCATTCACGCAGAGAGGATAAACTTACCATTATGGCAACGAACACGACTGAGGCCATTGTTGCAAACCAGCCCGCCCAGAGCGAATTCGCCCTGGAAGCGCGCGATATCACCAAGAGCCTGCCATTGGGCCGCGAACGCATCGACATCTTAAAGGGCATCAGCATCGGGGTGCGCCATGGTGAATTCGTCGCCATCGTTGGCCCCTCCGGCTCCGGCAAATCAACGCTGTTGGGCATCATCGCCGGGCTTGATGTGCCCACAACTGGCCAAGTGCTGATCGATGGCATCGACATCACCAAAATGAGCGAAGGCCAGCTTGCCAGCGTTCGCAACAGCAAGATCGGCATGGTCTATCAGGCCTTTAACCTCATCCCAACGCTGACGGCGCAGGAAAACGTCGAGATTCCCCTCTATGTTGGCAAGCATCCTGGGCTGCCGAGCGTCAACGCGAAAGAGATGCTGACGCTTGTTGGCTTGGCGCATCGCCTGGGCAACCGTCCCAACCAGCTTTCGGGTGGCGAGCAGCAACGCGTGGCCATCGCGCGCGCCCTGGTGACACGCCCCGCGCTGATCATCATGGACGAGCCGACTGGCAACCTCGATAAGACCAACGGCGACAACGTGCTGAACATGATCCGTGGGTTGCAGCAACAGACGGGGACGACCTTCATCATCGCCACGCACGACCCCAACGTCGCTTCCTCCGCCCAGCGCTCCATCCGCATCGAAGATGGTCGCGTCGCCTGACACGCCGCACGTCAAGGCGTAGCTCGCTCAATGGACGCGCCACGGTTTGCCAGTGGCACTGATCGCCGCCGTTTGCGCGCACTGTGCCTTTGTGTGGCTTGTGTCATTACCAGGAAAAAAGAGAGAGGCTTCCCATGTCATTGGGACTCTATTGGAAATATGCCACTCGTTCGCTGATCCGTGCCGGACAGCGGACGGTGCTGGCGATCTTTTGCATCGCGGTGGGCGTCATGGCCATCGTCGCGCTGCAACTTGTGGGCATCAGCATTAATCAAGCCCTCACCTCCAACGTCGTCCAAGCCAATGGCGGCGACATCAGTCTATCGACCATCGGCTCGGCGTTTCGCCAGACGGATATCGACAAGGTGACGGCGCTCAAGACGAGCGGGCAGATCACCGACTATGCCACCGCGAATGGCATCTCGGGCCAGATCCTGCTGGACAACGGCGATATCGTGAATCCCGATCTCGTTGGCGTCTCGCGCAATTTCCCCTTGGTCGGTGACGCGACCTATCTGAAGCCCTCTGGCGGCCTCAGCACGCAAAGTCTGCTCACGGGCAACCATGTGGTGATGGATAGCAGCACCTATGACGCCATCCACGCGCACATCGGCGACACCTTCAATGTGAAGCTACAAGATGGTCGGGTCGTTCCCGTGGTCATCTCGGCAGAGTACCAGTCGGGCAACGGCTTCGAGAGTGGCGGCATTTATATTGCCGCTGATACCCTGAATGCCATTCCCGACTCGGCGGGCAAGGCCATCCCTGTGGCCTACACCAACGTGTATATCACTGCACCCAGCGCCAATGTCACGGCGGTCAAAAACACGCTGACCGACCAACTCCCCACGGCAAACGTGCGAACGGCGCAGGATCTGTTGAAGCAACGGCAAGACCAAGTCAATCAGATCCGGCTCTTCTTGCAGATCGTCGGCTTGCTGGCACTCTTCATTGGTGGCATTGGCATCATCAACACCATGCAAGTGTTGCTGCGCCGCCGCCGCGTCGAGATCGCCATGCTCAAAACAGCGGGCTATAACCAGGGCAATCTCTACGGCTTCTTTGGGCTAGAGGCTGCCTTGCTTGGTTTGATTGGCGGCCTCGTGGGCACCCTGCTGGCGATTGGGGCCAGCGGCATTGTGCGCGGCGTCGTTGAAAACGCCTTCCAGGTGAAATTGCCGATTGTCCTCGACGCCTTCACGCTTGGCTCCGGCATCCTCATCGGCTTCTTCACAGCGCTGATCTTTGGCATTTTGCCCATCGTGCAAGCCAGTCAGGTACGTCCGCTTTCGGTGCTGCGCGAGAGCGATGAAGGTGCCGGGCGCGGCTCGTTGCTGCTGACGGGGGCGCTCTTGCTGGTGTTGCTGGCGCTCTTCGTTGGGTTGGCCACCTCCATCATCGGCAATTTCGTCAATGCGCTGCTGGTTGTGGTCGGCGGCGTCATCATCCTGGGTCTGCTCTCGGTGGGCTTTGGGTCATTGGTCGTGGCCATCTCGAAGCTGCCGATCTATGAGCGGCCTAGCCCCAAAATCTTACTCTGGATTCTCGCGGCCTTTGGTGGCATCTTCGGCGCTGGCGTCATCTTTGGCCTGCTCTTCTTCATCGGCAATCTGCTCAGCAGTGTCGGTGCAAATGTCGGGGGCGTGCTGGGCAACTTTGCGGGCTACGCGCAGATCGGCCTGACGGGCCTGGGCATCATCTTGCTCGGTGGGGCGGGGGTTTTCTTCCTCGCCACCATCATCGATGCGATTGTCATGTTCCTGCCCAATTCATGGAAGACGGCAGTGATGCTGGCCTATCGCAACATGGGACGGCAGCGCGTGCGCACCACCATCACGCTGACGGCGTTGTTTGTGGGCGTCTTCGCCATCGGCATCGTGCTGCTGGTCGGTCAGGGCTTCAAAGACGGCATCAACAACGTGCTGGCGAACACCCTGCAATACAATGTGTATGTGTTGGCCCCCAACAGCCAACACGACACCCTCGCGGCACAGGTGCCCAGTCTCCCCGGTGTGCAAACTGGGAAGTATGTCGATAACACCATCGCCAATCCACTCACGCCGGTCAGCATCAATGGCATCGACATCAAGACCGTGCTCGATGGTGTGCCCCTCAAGACGTTTCGCAATGGCACCGAGATCGGGCGGCAGGGCATCTTGGCATATCTCGGCAGCATGCAAGGCTACACCCTGACGAGCGGCGACAGCAAGAATCTGCCCGACCCCACCAC
>JACDGC010000167.1:0-3231 GCA_013815535.1 Ktedonobacterales bacterium | reverse complement strand
ATCATCAAAGGTGGGCGTAACCTGACGGCGGCGGATGCGGGCACGAACAATGTTTTGCTGGCTTCAGCATTGCAATTGCCCCCATTGAATCTGCAACCCGGTGCCACCATCGTGGTGCAAAATCAGGCCGGGGAATCGCAGACCCTGACCGTTGTCGGCTTCTGGAACAGCGATTCACTGACCGTCTCGTTCTCGGAGATTTTCGCGGATACGCAAGTGACGCAGAAGCTCGGCGGCACGCAAACGTTGGACGTGTATTCGTTGAAGGTCGATCCGACCAAAGTGATCGAGTTGCGCAAGACTCTGAATCGGTCGTTACCAGCGGCCTCGGTGGTGAGCATCGCCGATCTCAGCGCCATCATCAATCAGGTGCTGAACGGCTTGATCTCGATGTTGACGACCATTGCCTCGCTCGCCCTCATCGCGGGCTTGATCATCATCGCGAACGCGGTGGCGCTGGCGATGTTGGAACGACGTCGCGAAATCGGCATCCTTAAATCCGTTGGCCACACCAGCGGTTCGGTGCTAGCAACGGTGTTGATTGAGAACGGCTTGGTTGGTGGTCTGGGCGCGCTGGTGGCGATGCTGCTGGTGGGCACTGTGCTGGGCATCCTCACGCTCTCGTCGGGGGTGAACTTCGGTTTCAACCCACCGATCATCATTCTCATCATCGCCTCGTCGTCCATCGTCACGATGACGATCTCGGCGCTGGTGGCGTGGAGCGCGACGCGCGTGCGACCATTGGAAGTGCTGCGCTACGAATAGCTGTCGTGTTTGGCCGCGCCAACAACGTGCGCCAAATCGCAGGCGAGGCAACGACACGCAGGCATGGGGCATTCCCCATGTTCCTGCGTGTCGTTGCGCATCCCATGGGCAGCATCTCGTGGGTGGCGCATGCCCACAACGGCGGCGCACGCCGGGTAATGGGGAAGCGGCATGAAGTCAGTCTCGCCCTTGGTGCCCTCTGAGCGTTTTGCGGTGCACTGGCGAGGCCACCCATGCCGCTGAGAGAATGTCCACTGGAAAAGGCGCATAAAAAAGCCCCAGGCCCATAGAGCTTGGGGGGACGCGTCGTGGTCAGCGCTAGTTGGCGTCATACATCCGAATGACAGCGGCCAAGCGGCCCTGCACCTGCCAATGGCGGTCCCAATCGCGCGCGGAAACGAAGATGGGATCCATTTCGCTGTTCGCGGGTTGCAGCCGAATGCGCTTATCTTCTTTGAAGAAGCGTTTGAGTGTGGCGGCACCATGCTCGCCCGCCGCAGTGTTAGTGGCGACGATGATATCGCGCATCTTGGGTTGCCCCTCGAACGGGTCGATGATGACGTAATCGCCATCTAAGATGCCATCTTCGATCATCGACTTGCCCTTGACACGCAGGGCGAAGGCGCGGGCACCAAAGGTCTGGGGATTGACATCCAACACATCATCGGGCGTGTTCGTCACTTCCCACGGCGCGCCAGCGGCGATGGTGCCCATGATCGGCACCCCTTGCAAGGCCGTCACCGCTTCATCCAAGGTGGCCCGCAGTGAGGTCAGCACACGGATGCCCCGGCTGGTGCGTTGCGCGCGGCTGATGAAGCCCTTCTTTTCCAACGCTTTCAGATGATAGTCGACATGCCCCGTGGAGGGGATGCCCAGCCCATTGCCAATCTCACGATTCGTTGGCGGACGCCCGTTGACATCGAAATATTCTTCAATGAAAGTCATCAGCGAACGTTGCCGCTCGCTTAGTTCATCATGCCCACTCATCGTCCGCTTTACTCCCTCAAAAGACTAGAATCTACGTTCAATCATAGTGTACCAGAACTCGAACAGATTGTCAAGCTCTTATAGAACAGATTGCATCACTGCCTACAGCGTGCTGGGCCAGCATGAGGGCTGCTGGGGCGCGGTGGTCGTTGCCCCGGTGACGCTGGCCAACAATGGTCCTGTACAGAGAGGTTCACCATGCGTGTACGTGACATAATGATGTGTGCGGGTTGCGGTCGTGCTGTCGATCTGATACAATGTGGGTACGTTCCTGCTCGCCAAGAAGGAGACGATGCCCATGGTAGAGATGGCAGTGGATAGCATCCGCTTTACCCGTTCCCAGCAACGTGTGGTGGTTTTGAAAGACACGCACGACGACCGCTATCTGCTCATCTGGATCGGCCAGTCAGAGTCGGCGGCCATCGTCCATGAACTCCAGGGTGCTTCGTATCCGCGCCCCTTGACGCACGATCTCTTGAAAGCCGTCATTACCGATATGGGGGGCAAGGTCGTTCATATCGTCATCAATGAATTGAAGCAGAGCACGTATTACGCCCGTATCGTCATCGAAATCGGTGGGAAAACGGTGGAAGTGGATGCCCGCCCCAGCGATGCCATCGCGTTGGCAGTACGCGTGAAATGCCCCATCTATGCCAGCGAAGCCGTCTTGAAGGCCGCCGCCGTCATCCCCGAGGAACTCGAAGGCACCCGCAAAGGCCCCGCGCCGCGCGCCATGGGCGAGGCCGAAGCCGCCAATCTCGACGCGTACCGCGACTTCATCAATAATCTTGACATCCTGGATGAATTTGGCAAAGATTGACCACCGCCCCACGCTCCCGCGAACAAGCGCCGGAGCGTGGGGTTGTTTTATGGGATGCGTCCGTGCAGCCCATGTTCGTTGTGCAAAGCCCCGTTACCCCATGCGGCGGGTGACGGTTCAGCGAGGAAGATACCATGCAGCCACGTGAAGACGCTCTGCGCCGCCATTTCGCCCAACAGCCCTGTGCCAAATGTCACTACCGTCAGGCCCCCGAGGCGCTGCTGGTGCTGGTGCGCCGTGACCGCACCTGGATGGTGATGGCCACCTGCGGCCACTGCCACCACCGGGGCCTATATGTCATCACGATGCCCCCCAAGGCGACGCGTGCCGCAGACGTGAGTGGTGCCATCACGAAACGTGATGTCATCGAGATGCATGGCTTCCTCGAAGGCTTCAATGGCGATTTCCGGGCGCTCTTCGACGGCGGTGCCCCCGGGCGCTTCGCCGCTGAATGACCACATGGTGACTGGCGCCACCGTCGCACGGTGATCGGCATCACCCAAGGGTCCTATTCTGTTACGGTCTAGTGGCACCATCGTCCCAATGGATGAAGGCATCACGCGCGGTGCATCGCTCGCCGCCTCGCCTCTTGTGGGTGTGGCTACGCTGAAATGGAGCGGTGCTTTCCGCCGCCTGGCACGTGGCATCCTGTACAGGGT
>JACDGC010000166.1 GCA_013815535.1 Ktedonobacterales bacterium | reverse complement strand
CATCACCACCCAGGCCGAAGCCCGTGCCCTTGACGACCACGCCTGCCAGCCAACCGGCGACGCCACCAACAACGATCCAAGTCAACAGTGCAATCAACATGATGTATTCCTCCTGAACGCTTGCCCACAATGGGGACGTTCGTTGTGTTTTGTGCATGCGCGCCACACGCTGTAGGCGCTGGGGGAGGGCCAACCAAGTAGTCACTCACCCGTTCTGCTGCTCACGTAATGCAAGCACCATGCCAAACATTCGAGAAGGCAATCATCAGTATGCTGGCAGCTTTAATTACCGGCCAGAAAGTCGAGCGCAGCGCGCGTCAGCACCTCCGCGCCAATGGGCAAACCGGCCTCGTCTAGGTCGAAGTGCGCGTTATGATGCGGCGCGGTGATGCCGCGTACTTGATTGCCAACGCCCACCAGAAAGTAGCAGCCAGGCACCGCGTTGAGGAAGAGGGCCATGTCGTCGCCAACCATCTGCACGCAGTCCGCCGTGACGTGGTCTTCACCAACGGTGGCGACCGCCGCACGGCGCACCAAATCGGCCATGCCCGCTTCGCTGACGCAAGGGGGGATGCCGATGTCGTTGTGAAACTCAACCGTCGCGCGGAGCCCCGTGGCAATCTCCTGCGCAAGTTCGGGGATTCGCCGCAGCAGATGCGCGCGATCGGCGGCATCATGGGTGCGCACCGTGCCACGCATCTCGACCTCATCAGGGATGATGTTGAAGGCTGTTCCCCCGTGAATCGCGCCGATGGTGACCACCGCCGAATGAAAGGGGGAAATCTCGCGGCTCACCAGGGTTTGCAGGGCGGTGACGATCTGTGCTGACGCGACGATGGGATCGACATTATCCTGTGGGATGGCCCCATGACCACCACGCCCACGCACCTTCAAGATGATCTCGTCCGCACTGGCGAAAATGGCACCAGGCGTCACCCCGAGGGTGCCAACAGGAATCTGACTCCACACATGCAGGCCGATGACGGCATCGACATGGGGATCTTCCATGGCGCCATCGCGGATCATGTCATCCGCGCCACTGGCGCGCTCCTCGGCGGGCTGGAAGGCGAAGACGACGTTGCCAGGCAGCTCAGCCACCCGTTCGGCCAGGACGGCGGCAGCCGCCAGCGCGATGGCAACGTGCCCATCGTGCCCACACGCGTGCATCTTGCCCGCCGCCTGCGAGCGATACTCCGCGTCGCTGGCTTCTTGGATGGGCAACGCATCGATATCCGCGCGAATCATGATGGTGCGTGCGTCCGCGCCTGCCGCCCCGCCTCGCAACACGCCAACGACGCCAGTGCGCCCGATGCCCGTGCGCACTTCCAGGCCAAGCCCACGCAGCCGCTCCGCGATGACGCTGGCCGTGCGTTCCTCCTCGAAGGACAACTCTGGGTGCATGTGCAGATCGCGCCGCGTGGCGATCATCTCGTCGTGCCGTGCCAGCACGGCCTCATGAATATCGGAAGGGATCATGAATGCTCCTTGTGATGACTGGAAATCGTTCCTGACGGTACAGGTGTATTGCTACATCATATCCTAATCCACAGCGCGCGATGCGGCACGCACGCAACAGGCAAAAATATGGGCGCATTTTGGGGAGTGTCCGATTTTGACGAGTGGTGCGATGTCATGGGTGAGGGAACACGTCATCTCCCTCGCAGAGAGGATGAGCAAAGCGCATGGGCCAACGCCCGCCAGAGAATCCGCCACCCTCTGCTCACGCATTTGATGAGATCGTTCAGCGTCATCAGCAGGCACTGGGCCACTTCTTATATCGTTTCACTGGGCAGGTCGAGCAGGCGCACGATCTGGTGCAGGAAACCTTTTTAGATGCCTGGCGCGTGGCTCAGCTCGGCCACGCCCCCTTTGCCACGAGTGATGACGAGGGCATCCGGCGGTGGTTGTTTCACGCGGCCTATTGCAAGGCCATCTCGGTCTTGCGGCGGCGCAGAGTCATCCGCTGGGAACCCCTCACCCCTGTGCTGGAGGATCAGATCAGCGCTGCGACCAATGCGACCCTCTCATTCGAGGATCGCATCGCCGAAGTGGAGATTCTCCGTGCCGCGTTGGCGCAACTCGCCCAGCCCGACATCGCGTGTCTGCTGCTGCGCGTCGTCGAGGGCTTCAGTTATACGGAGATCGGGCATATCATTGAAGCCTCACCCGAAGCGGTGATGAAGCGCCTCGCGCGTGCGAAACAGCGTCTGCGCGCCGCCTACCTGGCGCACCTACAGCCGGTTCAGGAGTGACTCTATGCAACCGCTCGCATCCTGCGCCGATGTCGCCGATCTGTTGCCGCTGCTCGCGGATGGTGTGGTAACGACCGCAACCGAGGCCGCGCTGGCGCACGTTCGCACCTGCCCAAGCTGCCAAAGCACCATCGCGCAATATCACGGGATTGATGGCGCTGTGCGACGCTACTACACGCGGTTCGCGCCCCCACCCCACTCATCCGAGGAAATCATGGACTTTATCATTAAAAACGCCCCCGTCATCCCGCCACAAAGCAAAACAACCACAATCTTGCCGCGTCGCTGGCCTGCCGTCAGTGGGGCATTCTTGCTCTGTCTGGTTGCCGTGCTAATCGGCACATTCGCGCTGACACGGTCACAGCCGCACCCTGTCGCCACGCCGACGCCATCACCCAACAATACCCTCAATGCCGTCAGCATGATCGCGCCGACCGAAGGCTGGGCAGTGGCGAATCCCTACGATGGGACCTGGGATCTGAATCTGCCCGACACCTGGAAAAGTTCAACCCTCTATCACTACAGCAACGGCCAATGGCTGCCATACTCGCTGTCTGCGCCTGCCTTCATCGCCGTGCACCTTTATCAACTGCACATGCTCTCGCCGACGGATGGCTGGGCACTCGGTGACGCCATCGTGAAACCCGACCAAACGCGTCAGGTCATCCTGCATTACAATGGCGAAACGTGGTCGCCCATCGCCGATGATGGGCAAGCGACGCCCGACCACACCAAGGAGTTCTTGAATTACGGCGGCTTTGGGGTTATCTCAGATGCCTCGCTCTGGGTGGCCGCATCCGTCATGAGCACCACGCAGCAGCAAACCAAATTACCCGCCATCGGCCATCTTACTAATGGCCACACATGGACGTTAGAGGATTTGCCGCTGCCTACGCGCGGCGTCAATATCAACATCAGCGTCCTCTCATTGGCTATGGTCAACGATGACGAAGGTTGGGTCGCCGCGCGCATCAATGATCCCTCGGCATCGCCAGGAAAAGAGCAGGCAGTGCTCTACCATCGCCTGCATGGTACATGGCGCATCGACACTACGATCCCGCAAGGTGTGGAGTATTTCTCGCAGATTGTCATGACCTCGGCCAGCGAGGGCTGGGCCACCGGGCAAGCGAATAGTTCGGCAGGCATCAGTCCTGACTTGACGCTCTACCGCTATCACGGCGGCAAATGGACAATGCAGCAGCCTATTGGGTACGGTGACGGCGTCCTCTGTGGTCTATCATCACAGGATGGAACTTTGTTGTTGAACAACCATCCTCTCCTCAATGTCTACGCCTATGATGGCAGCCAGTGGCGCTTCACCCAGTCCATCTCATCCCATGCGACAGACCCCATCACCTTGTACGACTGCTCTTTCGCCACCCCTCATGATGGTTGGGCGGTCGGATTCGGCACCCATATCAAGGGTCACACGACAACCTACTACCCAATCTTCTTGCACGACGCGCAGGGCAAGTGGTCAGTCGATGCGCCATGAACCGAGCACTGTTGGCGACGACTGGTGAACCCATTTAGGCTGATACGCTATTCTACCCCCGCCCCTCATGCTATACTGGCTGTGCTGTTTCAGCAAAGCACCACAACAGGGGAGACCGCAGAGGCTGATGGAAGCACGCATCATCACCGACCGCCGCCAGTGGAATGAGTTCGTTCGCGACACGCCGACCGGGCATCTGTGCCAGACGTATGAGTGGGCCGAGCATGGCGAGGATGTGGCTGCCCGCGATGCCGCCCTGCGAGTGGGCGTGCTGGATGGCGAGCGGCTGGTCGGCGCGGTGCTGCTGCTGCGGAGCACCTTTGGCCGCGTGCCGGGCGCGCTCTATTATGCGCCGCGTGGCCCGGTCGTGCCCGACGCCGATGGCCCCGTGCTGGCGGAACTGATGCACGCGGCAGCCAAGTTGGCGCGGCAGCGCGGTGGCTTCGCCCTGCGTGTGGAACCTAATATGCCCGACGCTGAACCGCAGTGGGCGGCGGCGTTCGCCCGGTTGGGCTTTCACCCCAGCGACCACGTCATCTATCTGCGCAATACCTGGATTCTTGACATTCGGCCTGATGAGAAGCAGTTGCTGGCCGACATGCAGACCACCTGGCGCTATAACATCGGCAAAACGGGGCGCAGTGGCGTGACCATCCGCCAGGGCAGCGGTGAGGCCGACCTGGACACCTTCTATCGCTTGCAAACCGAGACGGCGGAACGCGAACAGTTCTACCTCTACCCCAAGGCGGTCTTTCGTGACATGCTGGCCCACTATTCGCCCGAGGCCGCCGAGCGCGACGCCACGGCCATCCTGACGCTGCTGATCGCCGAGTACGAGGGTCAGCCGCTGGCCGCCACGACCGTCGCGACCTTTGGCACATGGGCGTGGAGCATGCACACGGGCATCACGGGCGACGCGACGGCACGCAAGCTGCGCCCCAACTATCTGCTGCAATGGGAGGCGATGCGCTGGGCGCGGAGCCAGGGCTGCGCCTTCTTTGACTTTCGCAACATCCCCGAGGTGCTGGAACCGGGGCAGCCGATGTATGGCGTCTATGAGTTCAAGAAGGGCTTCGGCGGCTTCTTCCACCGCAACATGCCCACCATGGAACTGGTGCTGAATCCGCTGATCTACTATCCCTACAACTGGGCGGTGGACCTGCGGCACAACCTGCGCGCCCGAGGGCAAAAAAATGCTGCCGCGCCTGATGCTGCCCACAGTGAAGCGCCCAGCAAAGGGGAAACGGCCCAGGTGGAAACAGCTCCTTAAACCCACATGAGCCGAAGCGTGGAATGGCAAATATTCGCTGTATCCTAGGCTGCAGTGCGCTGGCGTACATGCGCGATCTCGTTGGAATGCACGGCACGGACTTGTGCAGCAGTCAATGTTTCGACGGCGATGGTTTCTCCCCCCAAGGTAACAAATTCGACGGTGTAACCTTGGCCGCCTGCATGGACCATGACGACGGTACCCATATCACCTACTGCTAGCTCCTGTTGTGGGAGGTCCACCAGGAGCACGGCGCGCTCTAATTCTTGTAACATCGGCAATTTCACCTTTCCTTTGAAACGCGCTAGGATGGCATTTAGCAAGTGGTGATCCACCAACATAACGGCTCCCTGCACGTTCAAAAAGCAAGGAGCCGTTTACTAGGGGCGCTCAGGCTAGCGGCGCACCGTGGTCCGCACCATGGCGCGGGCGACTTCGGCGACGTGGGCGGGGGTGAGGCCGCACATTTCTTTGAGCTTGGCGACGGAGCCATGCTCGATGAAGGCATCTTTGACGCCGATGATCTTGACTGGCACCAGCACGTCATTAGCTTGCAGCAACTCCAACACCGCGCTGCCAAAGCCACCCGCCGCCATGTGGTTCTCGACGGTGATGACGTGCCCCGTCGCGCGGGCCAGCCGCAGGATCAACTCTTCGTCCAGCGGCTTCGCCCAGCGGGGATTCACCGCCGCCGCCTGGATGCCCTCCCCGGCCAGCAGGTCCGCCGCCGCCTTGGCGACCGGGGCCATGTCGCCATACCCCAGGATGACCACATCGGCTTGTTCCGCCGCGTCGGAGTCGGTCAGGATTTCGCCTTTGCCGATGGGCAAGGGCGTTTGATCGTGCGAGATCGGCAAGCCCACACCCGCACCACGTGGGAAGCGCACTGCCGAGGGGCCATTGATGCCATACACCGCAGTGTAGATCATCTGGCGCAGTTCGTTCTCGTCCTTGGGGGCCATCAGATGCATGTTGGGGATGTTGCGGAGGTAGCTGATGTCAAAGATGCCGTGCTGCGTCTGGCCGTCTTCGCCAACCAATCCGGCGCGGTCCAGCAGGAAGGGCACGTGCAGATTTTGCACGCACACATCGTGCAGCACCTGATCGTAGCCACGCTGCATGAAGGTGGAATAGATCGCCGTCACCGGAATGATGCCCTGCGTCGCCATGCCAGCGGCAAAGGTGACGGTGTGCTGCTCGGCGATGCCTTGGTCGAAGTATTGCTCGGGCACCTTGGCCCGCAGCTTATAGAGGCCCGTGCCCTCAGCCATGGCGGCGGTGATGCCCACCACATTGGGATCTTTGCGACAGATCTCCACCAGCGTATCGCCAGCGACATCTGAATACGCGGCGGGCGCGCCCACCTTCTTGACCATCACCCCTGTCTCGGGGTCAAAGGCACCGGGGCCATGAAACTTGGTGGAATCCTGCTCGGCGGGAGCATAGCCACGCCCCTTGCGCGTCAGCACCTGGATCATGATCGGCCCATCGAGTTGTTTGGCTTTTTCAAAGACATCGATCATCAGTTGCGTGTCGTGGCCGTCAAAGGGACCAAGGAAGGTGAAGCCCAGTTCGCTAAAGATGACGCCGCTTTTGCTGGGCAACATGAACTCTTTCATGCTGCGTTGGGTGCGCCCGGCCATCTCCGCCGCCAGATCGCCCACCACGGGCAGATCGGTGAGCACCTGTTTGGCGGTGCTGCGCAGTTTGCGATAGCGCGGGTGTGCCCGCAGGTTGCCCAGGTAGCGATGGATCGCGCCGACGTTATCCGAGATGCTTTTATCATTGTCGTTGATGACGACGATCAACTTGTTGCCCATCGCGCCAGCGTTGTTGATGGCTTCGAGCGCCATGCCGCCCGTGAGCGCGCCGTCGCCAATGATGGCGACCACGTTGAAGTCTTTGCCTTCCAGGTCGCGTGCGACGGCGATGCCGAGCGCCGCGCTGATGCTGGTGGAAGCGTGGCTGGCCCCAAAGGCGTCATAGGGCGATTCGGCGCGACTCAGGTACCCCGACAACCCACCAAGCTGCTTGATGCTGCGGAAGCGCTCAACGCGCCCAGTGACGAGCTTGTGGGGGTACGCCTGATGGCCGATATCCCACACCAGTTGGTCACGCGGCGTATCAAAGGCGATATGCAACGCCAGGGTCAATTCGATGGTGCCCAGGTTTGGGGCCAGATGGCCACCATTGACGCTGACCGTGGTGATGATTTCTTGGCGCATCTCGGCGGCAAGCTGGGCCAACTCCTCCGGCGAGAATGCACGGAGTTGGGCTGGGGTGGTGAGGGTATCGAGGATTCTGGCCAACGTTCGCTCCTTCATAGCGCGTCGGCAATGGGGGCATTCTAGTGTGCCACCCACCACGCGCGGGGAAAATAGGCTCTGGGGGGACGGCGGTGGCCCCACACGCTCTGGATTGAGGGGATTTCACCCCATTTTGACTCAGTCGGCACAACGCACACATGCGCCGCTACGCCACATGACGGGCATTCCGTTGGGA
>JACDGC010000165.1 GCA_013815535.1 Ktedonobacterales bacterium | reverse complement strand
GTGCTGGGCATCTTGCCACAGATTCAGCGTGAAGGGCGGCACGCCCACCGCCAGATGCAGTTCCATCAGCGGACCTCATGCATGCGCTGTGCCGCCAACACGTTATGCCAATGTGGCAGCAGCCAGCGGCCCCCGCGCACCACGATATAGGCGGCGAAAGCGAAGCTGGTGATGAAAAAGCCAACGGGATATGGCGCGAAGAAACCCACTACTAAACCTAACCATGTGAACAGCACGCCCAACCCCACCGCCAACGCGATGGCGACCACGGGCCGCGTCGTCAGCACATTCGCAATGGCGGCGGGCGTCACCAGCAGCGCAAAAATGAGCAGCACGCCGATCACTTGCACCGCCAACGCCACCACCAGCGCCAGCACGATGAGGTAGCCCAACCCCAGCGCGCGCACGGGCACGCCCCGCGCCGCCGCCACCTCTGGGTCCAGCGAGGCAAAGAGCAGCGGGCGCGCCCCCCCGACCGCGATCAATGCCAAGAACACTGCCGCCCACAGATTCACCCGCACATCGCCATCGCTAATCCCCAAGGGATTCCCAAACAACACATCATAGATGCCATTGCCATACTCGTTCTTCGAGAGATGCAAGAACAGATAACCCAATGCCAATGCCAGGGTAAAAATGGCCCCAACGGCGATGTCATTTTGCCGCGTCTGGCGCGCCCCCAGGCCCAACACCTGGATGCCCAATGCCGCCAGCGCCCCGGCCAGGAAAAGTCCGACGATGGGGGAAGCCCCCACCAGTGCCGCCCCGGTCGCCCCGGCAAAGCCCACATTCGCCAGGCTGTGCCCCGCAAAACTCTGGCTGCGAATCACCATGAAATAGCCAACGACGCCAGCGATGCAGGCCACCAGCGTCGCCGCCAAGAACGCATTGTGCATGAAATGATACTGACTGATGATCTGATAATCCGCGACCAGATCCCACGAAGGGCCAATTGCATCAGCGATGACCATGATAGCTGACCTCTTCGCCCTCGGGCTGGCCAACGACGACGATGCGCCCATCGCTGGCGTGCAACACCTCCACCGTCGTGCCATAAAGGCGCGACAGCGTCGCCGTGGTGATGACCGCTTCAGGCGTGCCCACCATCACCTGACCGCGTGCCACATAGACGATGCGATCAAGCGCGGGCAAGATGGGATTGATGTCATGCGCCACCAGCAACACCGCCGCCCCCGTTTCGTGAGCAATGGTGCGGATGACCCCCGCCACCGCGCTTTGGTTGGCCAGATCCAAGCTATCCAGCGGCTCATCCAACGCGAGAATGCGTGGCTCCGTCACCAGCGCCTGCGCGATCAAGAGGCGCTGCTGCTCGCCCCCCGAGAGTTCGCCGATGGGCCGGTCAGCATAGGCGGTCGCGCCGACCATGTCGATGACGCGCTCAACCCGCGCCGCTGC
Source organism: Ktedonobacterales bacterium (assembly GCA_013815535.1). Lineage (GTDB taxonomy): Bacteria > Chloroflexota > Ktedonobacteria > Ktedonobacterales > JACDGC01 > JACDGC01. Next base: position 6,109 of record JACDGC010000165.1, on the reverse strand, counting down.
CACCCGTGCCGCCGCGCTGTGCAGGAAAGGAAGGGGCAGACCCCAGCGGTCGCCATCCAACCCCAACCGCACGATGTCGCGCCCACGCACGCGCACTTCCGCGTCAAAGCTGCGGCGCTGGGGCACATACCCAATGGCGGGGTTCCCGCGTCGGGTAGGCTGCCCCAGCACGCTGATGCGGCCAGCGGTCAGCGGCAACAAGCCCAAGATGGTTTTGAGCAGGGTCGATTTACCCGCGCCGTTTGGCCCCAAGATGGCAAGGAACTCCCCCGCCGCGACGTCCAAATCGACGCCATCCCAAATGGCGCGGTTCCCCAGCCGCACCGCTGCACCGCGCACGCGGATGATCGGTGGCACCGTCTTGCCATGGGAAGAATGTGGTGCGGTCTGTGTGTGTGCCATATGCTTTCCTCTGCCCCGCTCACGCGTGTGTCTTCGCCTCGGTGCGGCCTGGGGCAGGGCAAGCACCAAGCGCCCCACCAGCGCACTGGCCGCCACGGCTGTGTGGTGATACAATGACGTAATGAGATGTCGAATCGAAAATACCACGAAATGATACCTAGTGTCAAGAGCAGCGGGACAGATGGCCCTGCCACTTTTTGCGATGTATGAGGAGCAGAGCTATGAGCAAAGATGTCACCGTTGACCAAATGCTGAGCGCCTTCGAGGCAGCGGGGATGCGCACCACGCGCCCGCGCCGTGCCATGGCCGAGCAACTTGTCGCCTGGGGAGCCAAGGAAAAAGAGTTTTCGAGTGAGGACCTTTGGCATGCCGTGCAAGAAAAAGCCCCCTGGGTAGGACGTGCCACGGCCTATCGTACGGTGCAATTGCTGCAAGATCTGGGCTTTCTTGACCGCGTCACCTTTGCCGATGGCACAGAGCGCTATCATGTCGTCGCCGCTGGGCATGAGCACCACCACCACCTGACCTGCGAGATGTGCCACCGCATCGTCCCAGTGGAGGCATGCATCGCCCCAGCGGCGTTCGAGGCCATGGCACAACAATCAGGTTTCGCGATTTCGGGCCACCGCCTCGAAATTTTTGGCCGCTGCCCCGACTGCCAGGATGATGCCCACTCCTGCTAGCACGTTGCCTATTGACCGCGACGCCAGTTCCGCGCCCACTTCGTCTATTTGCAGCTCCTATCCCCCTGCACGCGCATTGCCTGGCTACCACGCGACGAGGCAGAGGGATCAAGTTGTTGTCGCCCCGCCCCTAGAACAATGCACGCGCGGGCTTATTTAGCGTAGCGGCGCAGCGCCGATTTGGCGATGGAGCGCTTATGCACCTCGTCGGGGCCATCCGCCAGCCGCAGAGTGCGCCCTTGTGTCCACAAGAACGCCAGGGGGAAATCGCTGCTCATGCCGCCACCGCCAAACGCTTGCATGGCACGGTCAGCGACCCGTTGCAAGACATTTGGCGCGACGACTTTGATCATGGCGATCATGTCTTGCGCCGCTTTTTTGCCCTGTTGATCAATCGTCCAGGCCGCTTGCAGGGTCAGCAAGCGTGCTTGCGCGATCTCGATCTCGGATTCAGCGATCCACTCGCGGATGACCCCCTGCTCGGCGAGCGGGCGACCAAAGGCGATGCGCGACGTGACGCGCTGGCACATCAGTTCCAGGCAGCGCTGGGCCGCGCCGGTGCAGCGCATGCAATGGTGGATGCGCCCCGGACCCAGCCGCGCTTGCGCGATGGCAAAGCCGTCCCCTTCGCCACCGAGCAGGTGACTGATCGGCACGCGCACATTCTCAAAAGTGACTTCGCAGTGGCTCTCGGGGTCTTCATAGCCCATCACCGTCAAGTTGCGCACGACGGTGACGCCAGGGGTGTCGCGCGGCACCAGCACCATGCTCTGCTGGCGATGCGCGTCAGGGCTGTCTGGCGCCGTCTTCCCCATGACGATGAAGATGGCACAGCGCGGGCGCAGGGCTCCAGAGGCCCACCATTTGCGCCCATTCAGCACATAGTCGTCGCCCTCGCGTTGAATCGTCAGTTGGATGCGCGTGGCATCAGAACTGGCGACATCGGGTTCGGTCATGCAAAAGGCAGAGCGCATCTCGCCTGCCAGCAGCGGCTGAAGCCAGCGCGCTTGCTGCTCGGGGGTGCCAAATTGCGCCAAAATCTCCATATTGCCCGTGTCGGGGGCGTTGCAGTTGAAGACTTCGCTGGCCCACACGACACGGCCCATCAGTTCGGCCAATGGCGCGTATTCGAGATTGCTCAGACCCGCGCCAAGCGGGCTTTCCGGCAAGAAGAGATTCCATAACCCCAGCGTGCGCGCTTGCGCGGCGAGTTCATCGACGATGGCCGGATGGGCAAAGGGGTTCCCCGCTGCCGCGATCTGCTCATGGTAGCGCTGCTCATTGGGGAAGATATGGGCGTCCATAAAGCCGCCCACTTGCTGGCGCAGTTCCTGCATCCGCGCGGTGTAGGCAAAATCCATCGTTGGCGCGCCTCCTGCATCTCGGTTTTCTTGAGTGTACGACATCGCCCGTAGCCACCGTGTCGTACAATAGAGATCATCCGAAACACGTGATGGGGCGCTTACTCATGGCAGCAATTCTCACCGACACGTCACCACCCACCTTAGTGGCCGCGATTGAAGCAGCCTTCGTGCAATACACCGTGGCATGTGTGCTGGCCGCTGGCGGCGAAGCGCACACAGAGCCGTCAATGACCTGGGTCTATGGCACCAATCACTTGGCCTACTTCAACGGTGTTTTCCAAACCACCCTGAGCGACGCCGACGCCCCCGCAGCAATCGAGGAGCGGTTGCGCTTTTTCGCGGAGCAAGGACGGCGCATGACATGGTGGGTGACCCCCAACAGCCGCCCCGTCAATCTGCCGCAACTGCTCGCGGCCCATGGGATGCACGAAACCTGGCGCGACACCGGGATGGCGCTTGATCTCTCGACGTTAGCCCCCGGCGCTCCCCCCTTGGCCAAGGGCATCACGGTTGCCCCGGTCGCGAACGCAGCGGAGTTCCGCGACTGGCTCCACGCCTTTGGGGCTGGTTTCGACCTGCCCGAAGGCATCACCCAGAGTTATGGGGCGATGTTGCAAAGCGTCCCCTTTGGCCAACATCCAGTTGGCCCGTTCTTCTTGGCACGTCAGGCGGGGGAGCCAGTGGGGACCTCGGCGCTCTTCACCACCGCTGGCGTCGCGGGCGTCTATGAGGTATGCACCGCGCCCCATGCGCGCGGCCAGGGCATCGCCACGGCCCTCGTCTTGGCGGCGCTGCGCCAAGGGATGGCACGCGGCTATCGCGTTGGGGTCATCCATGCCTCTGAAATGGGCGAACGGGTCTATCGCCGCCTGGGGTTCCGTGCCTATTGCACCCTGGCAGCCTATCTGCGCGAAGTGGAGTAATGTGATGACAACGCCAACGACGACGATGCAGCAGCGGTTGGCCGCGACGCGTGCCCGCATGCAAACTGCCAAGCTAGATGCCTTGCTGGTTTCAACACCCGAAAACCGCTATTACCTCACGGGATTTGCTGGGCACGATGATGGGCAAGATTCCGCCGGACGAGTCGTCATCACCGCTGACCGCGTGACCCTGCTGACCGATGCGCGCTACGCCGAGCAAGCCGTGGCAGAAACGGCGGGCGTGGAGGTCCGCGATGCGCGTGGCGACCTGGGCCAGTTGGTCGCCGCCGTGCTGGGCGATGCCGGGTGGGCACCAGGGACGGGTGACGCGCCATTACCCCAGTTAGGGATCGAGGCGCGCCACCTGACGGTGGCGTTGCAGCGCGCCATCATGCAGGCTGGTCAGGCACGCTACACCGTTGTCGCATCCGAGGATATCGTTGAGCCGTTGCGCGAAGTGAAAGATGCCCAAGAGATCGACTTCACTCGCCGTGCCACCGAAATCACCTGCCAGACCTTCGAGCATCTGCGCGATTTCCTGCGCCAACCGCAACTGACCGAACGCGCGGTTGCCACCGAGATCCTGGCGACGATGCTGCGACTGGGCGCGGATGCGCTGGCTTTCGCGCCGATTGTCGCGGGGGGCGCGAATGGCGCGCGGCCCCATGCCATGCCCAGTGACCGCGAGTTGCAGCCCCATGAGCCGATCATCATTGATATGGGCGCGCGCTATCGCGGCTATTGCGCGGATATGACCCGCACGGTTTTTCTGGAAGACGCCCCCCCGCTCTGGCGTGAACGCTACGCCCACGTCTTGGCGGCCAAAGATGCGTGCGAACGGGGCATCCGTGCTGGGCTGCCCAGCCGCGCTGCCGATGCCCTCGCGCGGGACGTGCTGGTGGCGGCGGGGTTGGGGCCTTTCTATCTGCACGGCACTGGCCACGGAACGGGGCTGGAAATCCACGAAGCACCCCGCTTGAGCGCCTTTGCAGGCCCAGACGAGACGCTCCCCGCCGGGAGCATCATCACCATCGAACCTGGGGTATATTTTTCTGGCGAGGGCGGCATCCGCATCGAGAACGCGGGCGTCGTGCGCGCCGATGGCTGCGAGATTCTCACCTTCGCGCCGACGGACATCGATGCCATGGTCCTCCGCTGAGCGTTGTGGGGCACAGACCCGGCTACCAATCAATGAACCACGAGACGACCACCGACCAATAATGGCCTCAAGCTGGCTTACAGCGAACCACGCGTCTGGTCATCCACCAGTCCGACACGCCAAGCCAGCGCGACGACCTGCGTCCGATCCGTTGCCCCCAATTTGGCGATGATGGTCGAGATGTGGTTGCGAATGGTCCCTTCGGCCAGCCCCAGCCGCTCCCCAATCGCCGCATTTGTCATCCCGCTGGCAAGCAAACGCACGATTTGTCGCTCACGATCCGTCAATTGGGCGGTCAGCGTCTCGCGGGGTGGGGGCCGCTGCCGCACAAAGGTCAGCAATTTTGCCGCGATCTGCGGATCGACGTGGGCGCGCCCGGCTGCGGTTCCCTCAATCGCGGCGATCAGCACATCCCCCCCACAATCCTTGAGCAAATAGCCCATCGCCCCCGCTTGAATCGCATCCACCACCCACTCATCCTCATCATAGGTCGTGAGAACCAACACAGGAATCGCCGGATGGCTGATTTGCAAAGCGCGCATCGCCTGGATGCCATTCATCCCTGGCATCTTGAGATCCATCAAAATCACATCAGGCTGCGTGGCTGCCACCTGACGGAGCACCTGCGCCCCATCATGGGCGATGCCCACGACCTCGGCTGTGGCACTGAGCTGGATGATGACCTTGAGTCCCTCACACACGATCGGTTGATCATCCGCAACCAGCACACGAATCATTGGGGGGTCCTTTCACCTGGCCAGGTCAATTGTACGGTCGTCCCATGGTGGGGGCGACTATGCAGCGCGAGCGTCGCGCCGATGAGCAACGCACGCTCACGCATCCCCATGATGCCAAAATGCTCGGCAGCGGGTTCGGCCAAAGCCGCGAAACCCTGGCCATCATCCGCCACCACGAACGTCAATCCCTGCCCCTCTTGATGACATGCCATGCGTAGGTGCTGTGCATGAGCATGCCTGACGACATTATTCAGCGCTTCTTCCACAATGCGATAGCACTGCTGCTCAACAGCGAAGGGGATGGCTGGCAGCGTCGCGGGCACGGTGAAGGTGAGCGACAGATCCGCACGCGCTGCTGCCTCGGTGGCGAGGCGGTTCAGAGCAAGCGCCAACCCCAGCGCCTCCACGGGGCTGGCCCGCAACGCATGCAGCGCGCGGCGCACCTCGTCCAAGCCTGTGCGCGTCAAGTCATACGCCTGCTGCGCGCGCTGGCGTGCCCCCGCTTGATCGACCTCCCAGGAAGCGTTCAGCGCGGCGAGTTGCACGCTCAGCGCACTGAGCGTATGCGCCAGCGTATCATGCAGTTCGCGCGCCAACCGATTGCGTTCGCGGCTGATGGTCAGTTGCTCCAATGTGAGTGCCTGGCGTGCCAGCAATTCACGCTGACGGCGTTGCGCCTGGCTGAGCAACACAATCAAGCTCCCAACGACCGCGAAGAGGATCGCGCGCGGGACGGCACATTGCACGGTCACCCCCGCCGCAGGGCCACCGTGCGCGGCCAAGAGCAGGGCCGCGCCACTCGTGAACGACGCAGTCCCCACGGCAAAGGTCAGCACAACGC
>JACDGC010000164.1 GCA_013815535.1 Ktedonobacterales bacterium | reverse complement strand
CCGGTGAGGTGATCGACCTCCACGGTGATGCGCCCACTCATCGCCTGCGCCTCAGCCGGATCATCGGTGACGGCGTCGCCCAGCGTCTCGGCCAGCAGTTTCACCGAGGCCAGGGGCGTGCGCAGTTCATGCGACACCGAGGCGACGAAGTCTTTGCGCACGTTTTCGAGATAGCGCAACTTGGTTTCATCATCAATGAAAAGCAACAGATGCGACACCTTCTTCGTGTCGTCGGGGGTGTTGGGGCCTGGCAAACTGAGTGGCTGCACCGTCACATGCCACGTCTCGCGCTCCGCCGACCGCGAAATGGTGCGCTCTTGGGGGGTGCCACTGGTGGCAGCCGCGATGAGCATCTGCGTTGTCTCGTAATCCTGAATGGCTTTTGCCAGCACCTGACCCAACAGACGATCACGCGGCAATTCCACCATATATTGGGCGGCGCGGTTGGCATGTAAAATCACCCGATCAGCGGTGGTCAGGAAGACCGGGCTGGGGATGGCCTCGATGAGGGCGCGCAACACGCGTTCCACCTCATTCGTGGTGGCAAGAGGTTGCCCTGCCGCCCCACTGGCCTCGTCCAGCAGCGCTGTGGCGTGGGCATGTTCGCGCCAACCATACCACCCCGCCGTGGCAAGGGCCATGATAAGCAAGCCAATGATAAGAGGCATTGCATCTGATCCTTCGAGTAATAGACAGTTCAGCATAACATATTATTGAGTCTGCCAGATGAATGTTAAAACGATACGCGTTGTGAAACGAGCGGCTCAGACCTCATCAAGGGGATAATCTAACTTTAACATTGATAACACATACTTAACACTGGGCGTTTACGATAAAGCACGGTAAGGCGAGGCATCCGAGATACCAAGCGCTTCGCACCCAAGCATTATCGTTGTAAATTCCCACAGCATTCGGAGGAACCATGTCCCCTAAGGCATTCAACCATTTCGGTCGCAAAATGCTCGGCCTGGGCGCTGTCGCGCTCTCGCTGACGGTCGCGGCCTGCGGCTCGTCTTCCACCGCCGGCGGCACGACCACCACCCCCGCCACGGTGGCCCCGGCAACTTGCACCGTCACGACCAGCGATCTGAGCTTGGGCGCGGGTGGCACGTCCGCCGCCACGGCTGCCTCCATCAGCGGCAGCAAGACACTGAAGATCGACGGTTCGACGGCGCTCGCTCCTCTCTTCCAATCGGCCCAGGCCGCTTTTGATAAGGCGAACGGCACCACAACGACGATCACGCCGAACGGTTCGGGCACAGGCCTGAAAGATGTCGCGTCGGGCGCCGTCGATATCGGCATGTCGGATGTCTTCGCCTCCGAGAAGGCCGTCACTGGCCTAACCGACAATCAGGTTGGTGTGGTCATCTTCTCGCTGGTGGTCAGCTCGGACCTGCAAGGCAAAGTCACGAACCTGACGTCACAGCAGATCAAAGACATCTACGCGGGCAACACCACCAACTGGAGCCAAGTGGGTGGGCCTTCCGAGCCGATCACGGTGATCGTCCGCACGGCAGGCTCGGGCACGCGTGCCACATTTGATCGCTACGTCATCGGTGACCCCGCCACGAAGAACGATCAGCCGGTGACCGCGCTGAGCGCGGACAAGACGGGTGATGTCGTCACCGCAGTGACGGGCCATCCCGGCTCCATCGCCTACGTCGGTACGAGCTTCGTGCTGAACGAGGCTCAGAAGTCCGCGCTGAACCCGATCTGCATCGACGGCAATAAGCCGACGCAGACCGATGTCAATGCTGGCAAGTACCAGTTCTGGAGCTTCGAGCATGCCTACACCAAGACGGGTGGCCCCGCCGAAACTGCTGGCAGCGCCGCGCAGGCCTTCCTGACCTACGTGAAAGGCACGGATTTCCAGTCGATGGATCTGCCACGCCTGGGCTTCCTGACGGTCACGTCCATCCCGGCGGCGGTCGCAACGACGCACCAAGTCAAGTAGTGTTCGCTGCTGAAAGGTAGCTTCACTATCGAGGGCGATGTACCTATTACGATAAAGTAGGTGCATCGCCTTTCTGAGCAAAAGGTTAGAGAGAGGAAACGGCATGGCGAGTGTCAGCCTTCCCAAGCAACGCAAGGCGCGCACCAGCAGTAAGGTTTGGGACCGTGCGGGCAACATCGGCGTCCTCATCATGGGGTCGATTGTTGTGCTGATCGTCGCGACCATCTTCATCTTCGTCGGTTCCCAGGCGTTTCAGACGTTCACCGTTGATCACATCTCGCCGGGCACGTTCTTCTTCTCGAAAGATTGGCTCTATTCCCAAGGAACCCTGGTGTTGACCGCTGGGTCGATATCTCTTGTGTTGTTGGGGCTATTGATTGCTGTTCCCCTCTCCGTGGGCATCGCCTTCTTCATCACTGAGTTGGCCCCCCCGTGGCTAGGTCGCATCCTCCGCAGCATCGTTGAACTCTTTTTGGGCATCCCGTCGATCATCTTCGGCTTGCTCGGGGTGGCCATTGTCATTCCCTTGGTAAAAAACCTCATCAACTCGGTAGCGGGAGATAAGTACTTTACGACTGGTGATGGCATCTTCGCGGCGGCGTTCATCGTCGCTTTTATGGTGTTGCCAACCATCACCACCATCTCGGTTGACTCCATCGCGGCCATCCCGCGTGAACTGCGTGAAGGATCATTGGCATTGGGTGCCACCCGCTGGCAAACCATTTTGAAGACGCTGCTGCCTGCCAGTCTTTCGGGCATCATGACGGGCGTCATCCTCGGGGCCGCACGCATCATCGGCGAGACCATTGCAGTCGCGCTCGTCATCGGTGGTTCACCGCAGATCTTTGGCATCGATCACTTGAAGAATGGGCAACTCTTCATCGGCACGACCAGCGTCATGACCACGCAGATCTTCCATGACTTTCCCAACCAGGCAACGTCGGGTCCCATCCTCGATTCACTTTGGACGTTGTCATTCCTGTTGTTGTCAATCTCGGCAGTTTTGGTCTTCGTTAGCCGCGCCATCACCTCCAGGAGCGTGTACAAATGAGTGCGAGCAGCATCGCCACCACCAAAACCGTCGAGGCCCGCGCTAAGATTGCGGCCAATCGTCGGGCACGGGCGCGGATCTATGACAGAATCGCCACAGGGACGTTGTGGGGACTGGCAGGGTTCATCACCCTCGTCTTTCTCTACATTGTGACCTATATTATTTCCAAGGGCCTGCCGTATATCTCACGCGATTTCTTCACCAGCGGCAACCCAGCCATTGGCATTGCCGCGCAGTTGTTCAATACGTTCTATCTCCTCATTCTGTCGCTGCTGATCATGATCCCCATTGGCATTGGCGCGGCCATTTACACGTCGGAATATGCGCAAAACCAGCGATTTCTGCGCATTTTACGCTTTGCCGTCGAGACGTTGACAAGCGCGCCGTCCTTGCTCATTGGCTTGTTTGGTTTCCTTTTCTTCGTCGCCAACATCAAGATCTTCAGTGTCGGCCCCATCACCGTTCATGGCATGGGACTGCAATTCAGCCGCATCTCAGGCGCACTCGCGCTCGCTGTCCTGAATGTGCCCTGGCTCCTCCGCACCTCGGAGGATGCCTTGCGGGCTGTCCCTGGCGCACTGCGCGAAGCAAGCCTTGCAGCGGGGGCCACAAAATGGCAGACGACCCTCCGCGTCGTCATCCCAGCGGCCATCCCAGGGCTCGTGACCAGCATCCTCATCACCTCTGGCCGTGTCATTGGTGAAACGGCTGCGCTCATCTTCACGGCTGGCGCGGGCGGTTCGGTCAAAGACGCCTTCAACCTCGGCCTCAATCGCCCTGGTGAAACGTTGGCCTATCATGCCTACTCCCTCTATTCTGAACCATCCACCAATTCGGAGGGGCTACGCGCGGGCACATCACTGGTGCTGATCGTCTTGGTGCTGGTCATCAATATCAGTGCCCGGGTGCTAGGCAACTTCCTCAACAACCGTTTCGCTGGCCGCCGCGCCTGATTTCCCCGAAAGGACCCAGCTGACCTCATGGCAAGCAACAACTTCAGCCGCATCGAAGAGAACGTGCTCGAAACCTCGGCCAACAACCAGACCCAGATGACACGGCCTACGGGGGAGATCAAGCTTGAGACGTTCGACCTGAACGTCTATTATGGGCAAAAACACGCCATCAAGAACGTCAGTTTGCCCATCCCCAAACAGCAAGTAACGGCCTTCATGGGGCCTTCTGGCTGCGGCAAATCCACCTTCTTGCGGGCGCTCAACCGCATGCACGACCTGACACCAGGCACGAAGGTGACGGGCAAAGCCCTCTTCGAGGGTGAGAACATCGTGGACCCCAAGACGGATGTGGTGGCCTTGCGCCAACGCATCGGCATGGTCTTTCAGCGGCCCAACCCCTTCCCGAAATCGATTTATGATAACATTGCCTATGGGCTGAAGATCATGGGTGGCATGAGCCGCAGTGAAATTCAGGGCCGGGTGGAAAGCAGCCTGAAGGGCGCGGCGCTGTGGGATGAAGTGAAAGATCGGCTGAACCAGAGCGCGCTGGGCCTGTCGGGTGGGCAGCAGCAACGGCTGTGCATCGCCCGCGCACTGGCCGTCGAACCAGAGTTGCTGCTGATGGACGAACCCGCCTCGGCCCTTGACCCCATCGCTACCTTGAAAATCGAGGATCTGGTGCGCGAGTTGAAGCAAAAATATACGATCGCCATCGTCACGCACAACCTGCAACAAGCAGGGCGCATCTCGCAATACACCGGCTTCTTCCTCACGGGCGCGTTGATTGAATATGGCCCAACGACGGATATCTTCGAGCGCCCCCGCGACAAGCGTACTGAGGACTTCATCACGGGCCGCTTCGGCTAGGCCCACCCAAGAGCGCAAGGAGCGCGCAGGAGATGCCACTGTGATACGGGACGGGCTGTCTACGGAAGTTCAGCGCATCGAGGAAACGTTGATGCAAATGGCGGTCTTCGTCGAAGAACTGATCGCGCGGTCGATGGATGCGATGGCGCGAGGCGATGACCGCTTAGCTGATGAAATCATCGCCAATGACCGGACGGCGGATGACATGCGCGCACAGGTGCGCCAACGGGTCATCCAAACCATCGAGCATTGGGCACCAGTCGGCCCGCCCCTGCGCAAGATCATCGCGTTCCAGCTCATCGCTGACGAACTAGAACGCATCGGGGACTATGCCGTGCATGTCGCACGCAATGCGCGGGTGGCCTATCGCACCATGCCCCTCGCCATCATCGGCGAGATCAGCGTCATGGCACGGCTGGTGCGCCAGCAAGTGCGCGAGGGCGTGCGGGCGCTGGCGCTGGCCGATGAGGCCGCCGCGCGCCAAGTGTGCGCGCTGGATGCCGAGATCGACCGCTATCACTGGCAATTGCTGGCATTGGTGCAGGCGCACATGCGAGCGCAACCTGATGACGTGTTGGTGGCCTCCCAACTGCTCTTCGCCATCCGCGATATGGAACGCGTCGGTGACCGCATCTCCAATATCTGCGAAGACATCATCTACATCATCACTGGCAACCACGAGAAGCTCAACTAGATAAGGCGCGGTGCTGCATGCCAAACACCATCCTCCTGGTGGAAGACGAACCAACCCTGCGCGATACCCTGGCCTATCGACTGCGGCACGAAGGCTATGGCGTCATCACCGCCGCTGACGGCCCCAAGGCGCTCGAAGCAGCCCACAAAGTGCACCCCAACCTCGTCGTGCTGGATCTGATGTTGCCGGGTCTGGACGGGCTGGAGGTCTGCAAGCAACTGCGGGCCAGCACCGACACCGCCTCGACCCCCATCATCATGCTGACCGCCCGCGTTGAGGAAAGCGACAAGATCCTCGGATTAGAGCTTGGCGCAGATGATTACGTTACCAAACCTTTTAGCTGGCCGGAACTGCGGGCGCGCATCCGTTCGCAATTGCGGCGCAGCGAGCAAAGCACCACCGATGGCACCGCCACTTCGGCCCGCCAGGGCGTCATCGAGAACGATCCGCTGCGCATCGACCTGGACCGCCGCCAAGTGTGGCTAGATGGTGATGAATTGGACCTCGCCACGCGCCTCTTCGATCTCTTGGTCTATCTGGTGCAACACAAAGGCATCGTCCTCACCCGCAGCCGCCTGCTGGAACACGTCTGGGGCTATGATTACACGGGGGACACACGCACTGTGGATGTGCATGTGCGCTGGCTGCGCGAACGCATCGAAGCCGATCCCTCGAACCCCACCTTGCTGCAAACGGTGCGCGGCGTCGGCTACCGCTTCAAAGGCTAGTGGCGCACCAGTGATGATGGGCAACGAAAGCGCGTGGGACGATTGTGCGAGGCACATCTTGCTGATAGGTAGGGCTAGGACCATTCACCTAGCCCATCTCTGAAATCTTCTCGACGGTGCGCATAGTGTGCGACACTGCTCTTATGATGGCTGAGACACAAGATGCGGATGCCCCCCTTACCACGACGGCGGCGATTGGCTCCGTCGTGGAGAGCCTGCTCTTCGTCGCGGGTCGCCCGTTAGAGCTGGCGGACCTGCGGAAGCTGTTGGGCGTCGATGACGATGCCCTGCGCGCTGCCGTCGCTGAACTGGGGGCAAGCTACACGCGCGACGGGCGTGGGCTGCGGCTGCAACAGTCTGGCGCGCTGGTGCAACTGGTCTCGGCCCCCGAAAATGCCCGTTTTGTCGCCGCGCTTTTGGGGATGCCCACCCATGCGCGCCTGACCACCCCCGCGCTGGAAACGTTGGCCATCATCGCGTATCGCCAACCCATCAGCCGCGCCCAACTGGAATCCATACGCGGCGTCAACAGTGACCGCGCGCTGGCGACTTTGCTGCAACATGGGCTGGTGATGGAAGTGGGCCGCGCAGCCACGGTGGGCCGCCCCATCCTTTTTGGCACGACCCTTGATTTCCTGCAACAGTTCGGCCTCAGTGGCATCGATGCCCTGCCCGCCGTGATCCTGCCCGAAGAAGATGCCCACGCCGCCGCCACTGAAGCCATCCGACGCGCGGTGGATGCCCAAGGCACGCGTCAACTGACCCTGCCAACGCAACACGAAAACGAGGCGTAAGCTGATGCCGAATCCCCTTGGTCGCCATATGCCCCTGGATGGCCGCCCACAAAAAGCGCTCGCGATTGCCCACGATCTCGGCTGCGAGACGATCCAGATTTTCGTCAGCAGCCCCCGAACCTGGGCCCCGCCCGCCACGAGCGCCAATGAAACGGAGATCTGGCGCGCCGCACTGGCGGACTCGGGCTTCGCGCCCATCGTCATCCACGCGGCGTACCTCATCAACTTGGCATCGAACAGTGAGGAGACGCGCGCAAAATCGCGCACATTGCTGCGGTGGACGCTGCACCGCGCGGCGGAGATTGGCGCGACCGAAGTCGTGCTGCACATCGGCAGCCATGGGGGCGCGGGGATGGAAGTTGGCCTGGCGCGGTTGGCAGAGGGGCTGGCCGCCCTCAGTGCCGAAGCCCCCGCGACGGTGCATCTGCTGCTGGAAAACGACGTGGGTGCGGGCAACACCATCGGCTCCGACTTCGCCGCCATAGGGC
>JACDGC010000163.1 GCA_013815535.1 Ktedonobacterales bacterium | reverse complement strand
GGTCTGCACAGCTATGCGGGTGTGAAACAATAAAGCATCTACTAAAGCAGCGGGTGGCCCGTGAGAGATCTTCTCATGGGCCACCCGCTGCTTGTGCGAGAGAACACCTCAGCCCTGGGCCGCGATAGCTGCCATCCAGGGTTGATGCTCACGGTAGTGCATGAAGGTGTCACCGACAATCTGCTTCCAGATGGGGTTGCTGTTCGCAGAACTCGGCTGGAAATCACGAAATGGACGCTGGACATCAGCATCAGTCATCGAGTGTAGTTGCGCGATGATGTGGTCGTGGCTTTCCCGGAGGAGTTGCCCGACTTCAGGGTATGAAAGCGCCAGGTCGCGTTGCCGCAAGACAGCATTGATGGCATCATCACCACCCGACCAAGTTACCTCATCAATGTTCATGGCCTCGCGCTTCGTTTGCCCATGCAAAATGGCCAAGAGGCTCGTTTGCCACCGCGCTAGATGGGCGAGATGGTCTTTCACCGTCCACCCCTCGGCATCGGTCAGTTGGGTGAGTTGTGCATCAGAAAGCGTCGCCAGCCACGCTTGCAATGCCTGCCATTCTTCCTCAATGTGGCGCTTCAGGTTGGCTGCTGTGACAGGCTCATCTTGTGAAATATTCGTCATAGTTGTCCTTCCTCTTTCAACAAGAGAACGTTCTTCAAGTGGGTGCTCACTCAGCGTAGCAGACCATCTCTGACACCCGATGTCATGTTTCGCACCACCTGCACCGATTCACACTGCCGACGCGTTTTCGATTTCGCGGCTACGGGGTATCATAATGGTGAACCCAATGGTTTCAAGAAGCATACAACGCGTGTGCGATCTTGATCTGTGTTGAGAACGATGGAGGGCTGACGGATGGCAAATCCAGTGAGCGATATTGACAAGGCATTTGGGGCCTATGACATTCGGGGCATCTACCCCACAGCGTTGAATGAAGACATCGCCTATAAGGTTGGGCGTGGGCTGGTGGTCTTTTTGGGAGCCACCAACGTGATGGTGGGCCGAGACATGCGCCTCTCATCTCCCTCGCTCGCAGCGGCGGTGATACGGGGCATCACGGACCAAGGGGCGAACGCCACTGATCTTGGCATGACGACCACTGATGAACTCTATTTCGCGGTTGGCAAATTCGACGCCCCCGCAGGCATCATGATCACCGCATCCCATAATCCGGGCACCTATAATGGGCTGAAACTGTGCCGTGAAGGCGCTATTCCGCTGAGCGACTCTACGGGCGTCTTTGCCATCCGCGATATGGTCATCGCGAATGATTTCCCCACCCCCACAGCCAAAGGCCAGGTGACGCAGCGTGACATCCTCGCGGAGTTTGTGCAGCATGCCTTCTCGTTCATCGATAAATCCGCCATCGCGCCGATGAAAGTCGTCGCGGACGCGGGCAATGGCATGGCGGGTCTCTTGCTGCCACGCGTCTTCGCTGAATTGCCGCAATGCGCGCTGTTCCCGCTCTATTTCGAGTTGGATGGCCACTTTCCGCATCACCCTGCCAGCCCCATCGAGCCTGAAAACATGGCGGATCTGCAAGCTGAGGTGCGCGCGAAGGGGGCCGACATCGGCGTGGCTTTCGATGGTGACGCTGACCGCATGTTCATCACCGATGAGCGCGGTGATCTGATCGATGGCAGCACGGTGACGGCGACGGTGGCAACCAGCCTGCTGCGCAAGCACCCTGGCTCGACGATCCTCTATAATCTCATTTCGTCGCGCAGCGTGCCCGAGGCCATCGAACGTGCGGGGGGCAAGGCCGTGCGCACGCGCGTCGGTCACTCTTTCATCAAGCCCCAGATGCGTGCAGAGAATGCCATCTTCGGCGGAGAGCATTCCGGTCACTTCTATTTTCGCGACAACTTCTACGCTGACTCAGGCCTGATCGCCTTTCTGCATGTATTGGAACTGGTCAGCCAAGAACGCACGACGGTCTCGCAATTGGTTGCCCCTTTCCAAACGCGCTTCGCCTCAGGTGAGATCAACACCAAAGTGGCCACACACGCGTTGGTAGCTCAAAAGATTCAACAAATCGCGCAAAGTTTTGCCCAGGATGCGGAAGCACAGATCGATACCTTAGATGGGGTGTCGGTGAACTTTCCTCATTGGTGGTTCAATGTGCGCGGATCCAACACTGAACCACTCCTGCGATTGAATGTGGAAGGGGATACCCGCGAGCTTATGGAAACTGGGCGCGACCGCACACTGGCGATCATCCGCAACTAAGCTCAACAACGCTATCACATAGCCCATCTCTCCTGAAACACTGCTTGTCTCTTGCAACTCCCGTTGGGCTATGATAGAATGGGGATGTTCGTGACAACCAACACGAATTCCCTTTGGGGTATCGTCTAATGGTAGGACGACTGTCTCTGGAACAGTTAGTCTAGGTTCGAATCCTGGTACCCCAGCCCTTGCCTCTTTTGACAGCGATGGAATTCCGCTCTGTGCCTCGTCTCACGACCAGCAAGCAGAGATGTTTAATCCACTCGCTGTCTTGTTGTGTCCCCAATTTACCCCCCTGGTAGGGCGACTGTCTGCGCGAAGCTCGTTTTCGCGCTGAGGCAACTGTTTCAACACAGTTAGCCCAGCTTTCGACCGAATGTTCCAGGGGAAGGAGCGGACACTTTGCCCCCAACGAAACCCTATCGCATGAAGGCAGAACCAGCCGAAGCCCCACCAGCTCGCAAAAGCTCCCCACCCGCGCAAACGCTGGAAAGCGTCCTGCATCGCTATGTGAACTGGCACGAAGCTGAAGGCCATTCGCGCAAGACTGAACAAGACGCAAAAACCAATCTGCGCCCATTTTTCAGATACTTGAAGACGGAATTCGACATCACCCATGTCGAGCAAGTGGAGGTTGATAACATTCGGTCATGGTTGGTATGGTTGCGGAACACGCCGAGCCAGCGCAAGCGACCACGCAGCAGCAAAACGATTGAAAGCTATTGCCGCCAGGTCATGGCGTTTTTTCGCTGGTGCATGGCCGAGGAGATCGTCATGCACAACCCACTAGGCCGACTGAAACTGCCACGCGCCGAGAAGAAGATCATCCGCGTCTTTTCCGATGAAGAAATTAAACGGATGCATGAAGCCTGCCAGCCAAATCCAAGCGGATTACGTCCCGATGTACGCCGCATGCTAACGACCCGTAACCGCGCAATTATGTGGGTATTGCTCGATACCGGCATGCGCGCCTCAGAGCTGGGGGGCATCCGCTTCATGGATTTTGACCGGAAGCGGGGAACCGTCTATATCATGGGCAAGGGTGCCAAAGAGCGCAAATTGCTCTTGGGGCAACATAGCTATCACTATCTGACCGCTTACCTTGACCATTGGCGCGGCGAATCGGAAAGCGGCAAAGACCGCCTCTTTCTGACGGATGATGGTAGCAGTTTGACGCTGGCCACCATCACAAAGATGTTTGCTCGATTGAAGACACGCGGGGAGATCCCCGATAAGCGGGTTTCGGCGCATACGTGCCGTCATTGGTACGCCGTCCGCTTTCTACTTGAAGGTGGGAAGCTCTTTGCGCTCCAAAAACTTTTGGGGCATGAAACGCTCGAGATGGTTCGTATCTACGCGAACATCGCCGACACCGACGCCGAGGAAGAGCAGCGCAAGTATTCGCCAGCAGATCGGATCGAGCTTGAGCCAACTAAAGTGAAGCGACGCGGCTTTCGCCAAGGCTAGCCGCTCGACATCCCCCAACGACGATGTTATACTTTTTCCAAGCGAAAGGAGCCAGCATATGGCCACACCTATCTACCGCGATGAGTTTGAACACCGAATGGAAGACCTGTTTGTGCGCTCAGTCGAGTACACCAACTCCATTATGGACGTGCAACGCATCAAGACCGCCCGTCAGGTGGTGCAGGAAATCGATGCCACGTTCGGCAAATGGGCGAGTAGTGTCAGCCGCGAGATTACCGACCTCAAGAGAGGAATCGGCACAATTCAAAGCGTCGAGCAACGGCTAGGCAACGTCGAACAACAATTAAGTGGGCTAGAAGGATTGCTTAGGAAAATCGCACTGGGATTAAATATAGACCTAGTGTAAGATTGTAACAAAGAACACTTGCTAGGTAAGACACCTTACCTAGCAAGTGTTCTTTGTTCTCAAACAAATCAGCCCCTAGGTCGAATTGCTAAGGCCTGATGAAATGCTGGATGAATATAGAAACTCCCAATCGTTTCTAATGATTCATCTGCCATTTGTGCCCCACTTTCCTCCATATGAGAGTAGAGAGGCGACTTCGTTGGATGCATATTGGGCTTTATCTTTGATCTATTGAAGCCGAGAAATCCTATATCAAAGAGTAGCATGAACAGTCCACCATAATATCCATACCACTCTTCCATATTATTATAATCTTCATCTGCTGCGGTTCTCTTGCTTTTCTTCGATCTACATAACGGATCTAGCCAGGATTTACCTTGGAATGCATCATCAAGAAGCAAAAGACTGATGTTGTTAAAAACATCGGTAATATCTTCTAAGTTCATTTCGCTTGAACGCTGACGGAATACATGAAGCACCTTATCTAAATCAGGATAAGGAGATTTCCATTCGTCACGGAGCGCATCAAGTCGCTTTCTCGAATACGTTCGTTCAGCAGTATAAATGTCATCTTGACGTACCATGTCTTTTCCGCTTGCTTGAACGAATATCTCATTAAAGAACGCTATAGCATCTCTAGGGCGCAAAAGAGTCCTATCAATAATGTATTGAAGTGGATCGTTTTGTGGAGTTTTGTGGGGTAGTAATTTATCCAGTTCCCAAGGCGGATTGATGCTGTATCGCTTTGATGCTGTTTGAAGGCGCTTACGCAAAAATCGACGAATATCAGTCTCTCCCCATTTGAGATTGAGGGTTTGTCCATCATACTTTTCCTCTTGTGTAGATGCTCCTGCTAGATCCAATTGTTGAAACAAATTCGTTCTAAGAGCAACAACTATCTTAAGATTATGAATACGTTGGGTAAGATCCAGAACCACGTCAAAGAGGCAGCGAATCATCAAGTTAGCAAGACTGGTGTCCACCCAATCTTTGTCAAGATCGTCAATAGTTATATACATAAAGTCTTTGGGGTCCGTTAGAACATGATCATTGATAGTGGTCACTACTGCATTCATACGCTTGACAATCGCTTCATTTACAATGAGTTGGAATCGAGAAGTTATATCCTGGGTAACTGCTAGCTGATTCTCACTCTCATTTTTTATAGAGCCTCTTATGCCTGCGCCCTGGAGTCCAAGTTCAGCAGACAATTCAGAATTTACTTTATTTGTTAAGTGATCAACAACCTTAGCAGCTTGCACCTCGTGGGTTTCCCAAAATAATCCGCCACAAGACTCAACATATTGCAATGCCTCACGGCAATTACGACGTTTCAAGAATTCTTTCAACTGCTCAAAAATCTGACTAATGCTTATAGCTTCCTTCTGAGGGAATTTAAATCGAATAATTTCGACAATAATTACATGGGTCCAAAGAGAGTAAAAGAACGGATCTAATCTAACATTGTACTCGCGCAGTTTCTCCATAACACGAGTATTAATAATATGTTGAAATGAGAAAGAGCGAGGATCAATAGTTGCAACACGGTCGCTGTAGCTTTTTCTAAGTTGTAAAAAGCACGCTGATTTACCACTACCTGTTCGGCCTATGATAAAGGTTCTGCGATCATGCTCATCCCTAATTGTATCAAAATCGCGCGTGTCATAAAACCCATCGTAATCATTTATTAACTCGTCCTGCTCTGCTGCTGTACCACCAAATCGCTGATTCCTATCAATCAAGCTCATATCAAATTGCTCCTTCATGCTTTTATAAACATAATAGCAGAGAAATATGGGTGTTAAAAAAAGCAGCCGTATGGACTAGCCCAAATTACAGGCTAAGTAAAACTCTATTACTTAGCCTGTAATTATATTAAATATTTAGACTATAGAATGCGGCTAATCATCTATAGTTGCCCCAGCCTCAATGCGACTCTTGGCTCGCACAAACCCCATGCAGTTACAATTGGGAGTGTGGCACCACACTATCCCCGCCTTGCCCATTTGGATGCGCCCCTCGAAGCGTTGCCCATTGTGCAGCAACGCCATCACCAAGAATTGCCCCTGTACCGCTGGGTTCGCCTTGAGCACTACCCGCCGCACTTGCCCCACAGTGTCATCAAACTCCGCCAACGCATCGGCGCTCGCGGCCGTGAGCATCTGCTGAATCATTGCCATTGCCTGTTCTGGTATCATCGTCTTTTCCCTTTCCTAACTGGCTGACATATCCCGTTTGGCCGGACGCCCACGTGGGCGCTTGGGAAATGTGAGCGGTGCTTTGTACGGCAGCTTCTTCCCCGCCATCCGTGCCCGTTCGCGCACATCCTCGGCGAAATTGCGCCCCCGATCCGCATCCCAATCCGCGATGCGTTCATCAAACGCTTCCAATTCCCGCGATATCTCCGCAGGGGCCTTGAGATACGACCCACGTAGCATCGCCCGCGACACCAGTAACCCCCGGATCTCGGCATCAATCTTATCGAGATCGGGATTGACCTTCTTGGCTCGTCTGAGTGGCTTGGGTAACTGCTGGGCAAAAGGCACGCGCTGCACCACTTCCCACAGAGGATCGGTTGGCCACCGCGTACAATTGGGATCATTGGGGTCGGGCATCGCCAAGCGCATCCAGCCGCGATGGGTCACATCCGGCAACAAATCATACTCAGGGGGGAATCCCACCCCAAAGGCCCACATCTCGCCCAGGTGGTCCAGCGCGACATAGGGATCGTCGTACCACCTGGCCCCCTTCTCCGTGCCATACGCGACCTCTAGTTCATTCATGATGCGGCGGCGATACCGCATCTCGATCCGCGTCAGCAGCATCCCCGGCTCCCACCCCCCGGCTTTGTGGATCTCGCGCATCCAGGGCTTTTTGACCTTGCGTTCTTCGAGAATCTTGTCGTACCACGCCGCCGAGATGTCCCCTGCTGGCGAAAAGCCGATGCCCTCCATCGCCTTCCCATGCCAATGCACCTTGGCCCCTTCGGGATGCCACGCGGCCAACGGCTCTTCGTCCTCTGCTGCTTCAGCATCGTCCTCATCGGCGAACTCATCTGATGGCTCCACTTGGTCGTAGGGATCGGTATCCGCCACATCATCCCAGCCTGGCGGGGCCATGCCCGCATAAAGCCACTCATCGTCATCACTCAGGGTCGTCTGGGCATCGTAGCTGCTGTCATCCAATGCCAGATCCGCATCCGAGGGGAGATGCACCGTGCGCTTAATCGAACGGGTCACCAGATTGGGCAGGTAGGCATCCGTGAGCGGGAAATGGGCGATATCCGCGCACAAATGCAACTGGCTCATCTGGTAGCGCACCCGCTGGAAGGCGTCGGGGTCCGACCACAGCATGCGGAACGTTTTGGTCATCAGCTCCAAGGAGGGCTTTGGCCCATTGAGCCAGAGACATTCCGCCAGGAAGTGCACAGCAGCCACGATGCCCGATAACCCCTTTTTCCTGAGACGGATCTCCACCAAGTCATTGCGGAGAATATACCC
>JACDGC010000162.1 GCA_013815535.1 Ktedonobacterales bacterium | reverse complement strand
TCCCCGCTTGTAAGCGGGCCCAGGCAAAGGGGCTGAGATTCAGTTCTTGTTTGAGCTGCAGGAGGAGGGGAGGTGGCAGAGTTGCCACTTGGCCAATGTCTTCCGCCGCCTTTTGCAAGCGCTCGGTTTGTTGGGGATGCACGCTGAGGCGATTGAGGATGTTCCACGGCGATTCGTTGGGCAGGGGGTTGTGCTCCTGCAAAATGACTTCGAGTTCGCCGGCGAAGAAACCCATGTGTTCACCCTGTCCTTCCCGCGACGTGAAAATACAGTGATATCTATATATCATGATTTGAAGTGATTTGACAAGAGCAAAGCTACGCCTGTTGGATTTCCTGCTTCCTTCCCCGAAGGAATCTCACCATCCAGGTGTGAGACGATCATTCAGGGAGCTTTGCGGCGCGGGACCGTGATCGGCCAGACGTAGGTGCCTGCTGTCGGCGTTGCGTGACGGGCTCATCTCCCAATACGGTTGATTGCATGGGTGCTGGCGGTGTTGTGCGCCGTCTTCGCGTGGCGGTGGGCAGAGCGGGGGGAACAGTATCGACAGGCGCTGGAGGCGGGACGGCGGCCGCTGAGGATGGCGACCGTGCCGCTCGCGAGGGACGAGGGACAGTTGGTGTGGGTGATGAGTCCTTCTCTGTTGCCTTGCCATGGGATGTGGGAGAAGATCCCCTGCTTCGCGTAACGGGGGGAAGAAGGGATGTCTCGGTTGGTGTTTGACCGCGTGGTGTCCTTTTGCGCCGTGATGCCGGGGCAGCTTCCAGCGTCGGCTCGCTGGCGAGTGGACTGTTCTTCCTGATGGTGGCGGGAGCCTTACGCTTCCTCACCTGCCCTGGTGCGGTGCTCATACGCTGGATCTGGCCCTCGGCCAGCGTGTCGAGGGAGATGCCGACGGCGTGCGCCATTTGCACGACGGCCCCCAACAATTCGCCTAACGAGACGGTCACCACTTCGGTGTTCAAATCCTGCATGAGGATCCGATGGTCGCGCCACGCGGCAGCCAGCTCCCCAACGTTTGCCGCGACGGCGAAAAATCCGAGGGAAGCACTATCCAATATCCCCACTTGGGGAGAATGCGCCAGAATCTCCTGCTCGAGCCCGCGCAACGATCTGGATTCGTGCGGTGAGGTGGCTTTAGGTGAACGTGGCATGCATGGGTCCTTGGACGAAAATGGGGGAGAGAGACCACCGGATCATTCTCTGCATAGCGATACCGTGTGGCGAGATGAATGACATAATGGAGTGTATCGCATGGACAGCGTAGATGGGGCGGTCACAGCCCATTTGTCGGTCAGGATGTGGAGGCGGCACATCCTTGCTCTCCTACAACGATTGCCCACCATCGTCTGGAGAGGAGGTGATGGTGACCCAATAGGCAATTGTGCGCCGCATATGCTCGATATCTTTGAAGTGCTGACGGTTGAGGAAATTGATCAAAGCGACGGGAAAAGCTTCGGAGACGGCATTATACATTGCTTGCTGCTTTGGGGAAAGCTTTACACGGTATGGCTGAGGTGATGCGGGTGGATATGCATTCATGATGTTTGGACTCGCTAGAAGTGATCGTACCTTCTCTTTCCCACTCCAAATGACAATAACGGCATTGCTCGGTTCCTCAGTGGGATGGAGCGCTTAATTTCGGCGGGTGCCACCCGTTGAACAAGCGTCAATCTATTGGGTAACCTCGCCCTCCCAAAAGGAAGGAAACGGCGCGAAGTCGGAGGAAACTCTTCTGATCGTGAACAAGCAGCCGTGACGAGGTCGGTGGAAACTCAATGAATCATCACGCTTGTAAGAACCTAGCTTTATGGCGATTGAAGGGCAAGTGAGCCGATCGTGCGGCATGAAGCACTCTCGCTTGATTCAACAGAATAGCCGAAGGTCATAGCGCAAAGGAAGGGCAACCTGCCGATACGCTATACTACCGATAAAGCAAACGCAAGGAGCACGATGTCGAGAGGAGCGCCCGATGCTCACCAAACGGTTTCTGCACCTCGACCTCGATTGCTTCTATATCAGTGTTGAGGAGCAGCACAACCCTGCACTCCGTGGCCAGCTCGTCGCCGTCGGCGGTCACCCCCAGCAGCGGGGAGTCGTTGCCTCGGCCTCCTATGCGGCGCGTGCCCGTGGCGTGCGCTCCGCGATGCCCATGGCGCAGGCCGTGCGCCTGTGTCCGGAGCTGCGTATTGTGCCGCCGCACTTCAACCGCTACGAGCAGGAATCCCAACGAGTCATGACGTATCTCCGCACCTGGTCGCCGCTCTTCGAACAGCGCAGCATTGATGAAGCCGTCTTACGCATTGACAGCATCGCGCTGGCCGAAACGGTCCTCGCCGCGCAGATCCAAATCGATATCCGCGATACCTTAGGCTTACCGTGCTCCCTCGGCATTGCCCAAAGCAGACAGACCGCCAAAATGGCAGCAGACTGGGGGAAAGCGCAGGCGGTCGCAGGCCAGCCCCCCAATGCCATCACCATCGTGCCCGCCGGCACCGCAGCGACCTTTCTGGCGCCCATGCCCATCGACGCCCTCTTCGGCGTGGGGCCGAAAACCGCCGCCCATTTGCAACAGCACGGGATTCGGACGATTGGCGACCTCGCACAATGGCACGACCACGACGTTTTGCGTACTTTTGGCCAATGGTGTCTACCGCTCGCCGCCCTCAGTCGTGGGCAAGATGTCAGTGATATTGATCTCCCGCACCAGCGCCAGTCCATCAGCCAAGAACGGACCTTCACCACCGACATCGACGATCCGCAGGTCTTAGCCGCGCAAATCCGTCGCCAGGCGCGCGCCGTGAGTCGGCGTCTGTGCACGCTGGGCCAGCAGGGCAAGGTGGTGCGACTCAAGCTGCGTTGGGCCAACTTCGTGACCCTCACCCGCCAGGTGGCGCTCGCAACCCCGACCTATGCGGAAGACAGCATCGCGAGCGCGGCGCTCGCCCTCTTCGCGGCCCTCTGGCAACAGGAGGAGGCACCGGTGCGCCTCATTGGGATCGGCGTCGATCAAATCGGCGACCTCACGCCGCAACTCGACCTCTGGCACCCTCAGACCGCCGAGCGATTGACCCGTGACACGCACCTCGCCGCGACCCTCGCTCAGCTCAAAACGCGGTTTGGGGATGCCGCGATTCGTTGGGGTGACGAACCAGCCATCTCCCACAAGGAAGATCAGATGATGACGACAGCACACCTGCCAACCGTGACGCTTTATACCGACGGCGCCTGTAGCGGTAACCCTGGGGTGGCCGGCTTCTGTGCGATCTTACTCGCAGGGGAGCGGCGCCGCGTCCTCACTGGCGGCTATGCCCGCTCGACCAACAATCGCGCGGAACTCAGCGCGGTGTTGCTGGGCCTAGCGGCGCTGAAGATGCCGTGCGACGTGACCGTGTATACGGACGCCAGCTATGTCATCCAGTCGGCGCAGAACTGCCGGGACCTGCAAGCGCGGCACTGGTGGCGCAGTGGCCAGGAGGCGGTGCCTAACTGGGATCTCTTAGAACGCCTCATCCCCCTGCTCGACCAGCATCAGGTGACCTTTCAGCAGGTCAAGGGGCATGCCACCGACCCGTTGAATAACGAGTGCGACCGCGAAGCCGTCGCCGCATCCCACCGCATGGATTGGCCGTTCGACCCTGGCTATGGCCGCACGCCGCCGCCCATCCCCGAACCACCGCGCCTCTTCGAATGAGCGCCGTCTCCGTCGTTCCGTTGCCACTGATGACTCGACTGATCCTCGTCCGCCTCCGTGCACTGGCACTCTTTCGCGGAGCAGGGGGCAGATGCGCGCAACCGCAGCGTCTGCGGAGTCAGGTCGCATCGTCCGAGCCAGCCATGCGGCCTTGACAAGACGATGAGCGGATGGTACAGTACCCCCCAGAGCGGCACTTTTTTTGATGAACGAATTTTTGCACAAACAACGAACGCTGCGTTCCTGATTGCCATCTCCAATGCCGAGATGCTTCACCTTCACCACCGCAGCACCTCACGATTTTTTTTGACGACACGCTTGATTGCAATCGCCGCTCTTGAGCACTCGCGCGACTGGCTCAGCGCCGTCGCCCACCACGGGTGCTTCCTTCGTGTTGCCTCCGCCCGCGCCGCATCTGCGCCCGCTGGCGGACGTCTGCGCCAACGGCGCGGATCCACCAAATCGGAGTGTGTGTCATGCAACTCTTCAGCAGCCCCACCTTTGCGAGCGCCTTTGCCCGGCTGGCAACGGTCGACCAGCAGCGCGTCCTGCGCGTCCTCACGAAACTCTGTCTGCTCTCGCCGCGTCATCCCAGTATGCAAGCGCACCGCCTGCAGGCACGGCCAAATCTCTGGGAAATTTATATCTCGCGCCGATCCTTGCGGCTCCTGATCGACCAACCACGCACACACCAGATTCGTCTCTGGAACGTCGGCGGCCATCAGATTCTCGAATGGGCACGGCGGACACCTGCCACCCCCAGCTTCCTTCCCCTCGATCTGGCCCAACTCGCCCAAGTGCTTGAGGAGGTGCGACGTTGATGGCCGAACCCTCCTTCACGCTCGCGGAGATCGAGAGCGCCTGTGCACAATTGGTGCGCGACGGCCTGGATGAATTGACGGTGCGCCTTATCCGGGATGAACTGTGCCGGGAACTCCGCCGCCGCACGAACACGGGTACCATCCACAATGGCGCCGTGGTTCGTACCCCTCCGGTGCGACCATCCCCCGCGCCATCGGCACCCGCGCCAGCGCCGCGCCCACGCAAGGCCCCGTCACCCGCCCAAGCGGCGCTCTTCTCCACCGATGACCTCGCCACCACCGCTCCCCGCATCCCAACGGATGAAGCGGACCTCGCGGCCTTCATTCGTCGCCGCCTGGGCGATTTCACTCCATCACCGTATCAAATGGCGATTTTTCGTTTTATCCTTACGGGACAAGGCGACGCCATCATCGGGGCCGTGGCGGGATCAGGTAAGACCAGCACATTGCTGGCCGCGAGCAAGCTCCTCACGACGAAAGAAGCGATGTTCGTCAGTTTTGGGAAAGACATCGTGAACAGCCTCGCGCAACGCCTCAAAGGGTCCGGCATGCGCGCCGTCACACTGCATGGGTTGGGGCACCAGGCACTCATTCGACACTTCAACACCAAGCGCATTACAGTCGATCAACGCAAGTACACCACACTCATCGAGGACTGGCTGGCGACGGCTCCCGCCCTCACCGATCCTGAAGATGCCCAAGTCGCGCGCGGGGCTTTACGCGACCTGCTGAACCTGGTACGGCTCACCCTGACGGATCCGACGGATCTGCCGGCGCTGGTGGTCATGATGCAGCATTTTGGTATCGAGCTGGCGTTCACCACCGATCCCAGCGGCACCAAACGCCGCGCGGTGTTCGCCGCTATCCCCGTGTTGCTGGCCACGGGCGAACAAGTAGCCCGCAATGCCCATATCATCGACCACGCTGATCAACTGTACTTGCCCGTCCATTTCCAGCTGAAGCTCCGTGGCATGGACTGGATTTTCGCGGATGAGTGCCAAGATATGAACGCCGCTCAGTTGGCATTGCTGTTACGGGCACGTGCGCCGGGTGGACGCATGATCTTCGTCGGCGATGAACGACAGGCCATCTATGGCTTCGCAGGCGCCTCGGCGCGTTCCTATCGTCAAATCCAGGAGGTCACACAGGCCACCGAGTTGCCCCTATCGATCTGTTATCGCTGTCCCGCCAGCCACATCCGCTTAGCCCAGACGATTGTGCCCCAGATCGAACCGCGTCCCCAAGCTCCGGAAGGGGTCATCGGCGACCTTCGCCGTGATCAAGCCCTGGAGCAGGTCGCCGTTGGGGATCTGGTCATTTGCCGTCTCAATGCCTCTTTGGTGAATTTTTGTTTGCAGCTCATCGGCAAAGGCAAAAAGGCGTATATGAAGGGCCGGGACATTGGAAAGTTGCTCACCGCCATTGTGCACGAGGTCGCGGCCTTACCGGGGTTCCACTATGCCGCCTTCGGACGCTTGCTGGCGGACTACGCCCACGAACGCATCACGCGGCTGGCACAGTTCGAAGGCAATGAAGGGCTGATCGCGTCCTTTATGGATCGTATCGAGAGCATTCGCATCATCGCTCAGGAACGGCCAGAGGTCGTCGATACGCGGACCCTGTGCGCCGAGATCGAACACCTCTTCGAGGAAGACACAGATGCTATCTTATGCAGCTCAGTCCACCGAGCGAAGGGGCAAGAAGCCAAGACGGTTTTCCTCATCGAGCCCGAACGGATGCCGCTGGAGTGGCCCAAACAGCAACTGTGGGAACTTGAGCAAGAGTTCAATATTCGCTACGTCGCGCTCACACGAGCCAAGCAGACGCTATGGTTCGTCGCTTGAAACGGTGGGAGAGGCTACCCATGGGTAGCCTCTCCTTTGACGAGTAGCGTCGTCACGGGTCTTCATCCAGAGAAGGATCGACGGCATGGTCGCGCGCCTCAACTAAGGCAGCGATCTCCTGCGGGGTCAGCATCTGCCGCCGGAACAGCAGCGAGCGTGCATAACAAAAGAGGCTTTCGGCACTACCGACACCTATTATCACCAGCGCTGCGCGGTAAAATGCGCACCAGAATTGGGGAAAAATGGCATAAAGGATCAGGCTGATGCTGACAACAACGAGCGTGGTGACCAGGCCCAAATGCCCATACCACGCATAGCGCTGACTCCGCCGAATGACTCCCTGGTTCCAGCGCTGCAATTTACTGCGCTCCTGCACGCAAAAGCTCCTCATGCCACGTCACTGCTTGATTGAACCACAAACACCCACATGGGGCAGATCTTTGCTGCAAGGGAGCATAGCATGATTCGAGCTTGCTTACAAGGATGGTAGGTGAGGGGCCAGCCTATCTATTCCCCTGAACAAGCGGACTGGCCCTCAGCCAACCTCGCGGTACTGCCGTACGCGCCTCAGTGCGAAAACAGGTGAGCGCGCGCCGCAGCTATCACGGCAGGATCGTAGACCACCACGGTATGCTCTAGGAGCACCGTATCCCACACAGCGAGTAAGGCACTCAGGCGAGCGTGATGGTCGTCAGGGATTTGCTGCCCAAACGCTTGCAAGACACCCCGTGCGAAGATGCCCGCGCAAGGATCGTCTTCAGCGAACATACGGATCGCGGCATACACGTTGGAGTTGTTAGGCAGTGGGAGAATGGTGAGGTCGTGTAACATGCGAAAACTCCTTTGGCTATTCATCCGTTCTTTCATGTCTTACCGCAATTGGCAGAAACCGAACATTTGTACTAGCGCAGAAGTCCCCTTCTTACTCCCTACGCAATATGCCTTGCTCCTCCGATCTATTATAGTTATGGTAGGTTGAACATATATTCGTAAAAGAGGGGGACCGCGATGCCGCTTGATCCGCTCGGCCAGGCGGGCGCGTCCGACAATCCGCTCCCCCCGTCCCGCCCGAAAACGGGCTTTACCAGCCAACCAAGCGAGCATCAGGAACGCGAGCTGAATCTGCACGACCTCGTGGTCAAACATCCCCATGCCGTCTTTTATTTTCGCGCTACGGGTGTCAGCACCGAGACGGTCCAAATTTTGGAGGGG
>JACDGC010000161.1 GCA_013815535.1 Ktedonobacterales bacterium | reverse complement strand
ATCAACTGGTCGATCCCATACGACTTGCGAAAAAGGGCGAGCGACAGATTTTGCAGGGGCAGCGGGGTCGTGGGCGTGGGTACCTCAGTGCTCACTGGCCGGGGAGGCGGGGTGTGCGCGGGGGTCGCAACTATGGGGGGGCTGGGCGATGGCGCGCCCGTGCCGACACTCCGCGACGAACAGGCCCCCACCACGCAGCACAGCAGCAATAACATGAGAGCGGCAAAACGGCGATATAAATGCATAAGCAAGCGGCGCTCCATCTCAGCTTGTTTCGGTTTGCTCCCACATCATAGCGCACCCCTGCCAGCGATGCGACACGGAACAAGCGGATGTTGCCAATTACCACGAATGTGTTTCGAGACAGGCAGGCAATGGGGAAGCCCATTGCCCACCGTTGCCTATAAAATATACCGACTGAGGTCTTCATTCGCCATGATGCTGCCGAGTCGGCCCTCCACGAACGCGGCATCGATGGTGACGGTCTGCCCGGCCATCTTTGGCGCGTCGAACGAGAGATCTTCGACCACGTTTTCGATGATGGTGTGCAGCCGCCGCGCGCCAATGTTTTCCTGGCGGTCGTTCATTTGGCAGGCGAAGCGCGCCATGGCATCCAACGCGTCATCGGTGAAGATCAATTGCACATCTTCCGTCGCCAGCAATTGCTGATATTGGCGCGTCAAGGCGTGCTCTGGCTGGCTGAGGATCGCGCGAAAGTCGGCCTCGCTCAGCGAATCCAGCTCCACGCGCAGGGGAAATCGGCCTTGCAACTCGGGGATGAGATCCGAGGGTTTGTGTTTGTGAAAGGCCCCCGCCGCGATCCACAGGATGTGGTCGGTGCGGATCGGCCCATAGCGTGTCGTCACGGTCGAGCCTTCCACGATGGGCAGCAGGTCGCGTTGCACGCCCTCGCCCGCGACATCTGGCCCCATGTCGATCTTGGTTCCGACGATCTTATCGATCTCATCCAGGAAGACGATGCCGTTCCCCTCGGCGCGGCGGCTGGCTTCTTCCACCACCTGATCCATGTCGATCAGCTTTTGAGCTTCTTCACGGGTGATCAGGCGGCGGGCATCGCGCACCGAGACGCGGCGGGTGCGGCGGTGGTTGCCGATCATCGGTGGCGTGAAGAAACCGCTGATCACCTCGCCCGTGTCATCCGTGGAAATGTTGGTGACGTATTCCAGCATCGAATCTATCGGGTCATCCGGGTCCAGTTCGATCTCGATGATGCGCTCTTCGAGCAGGTGGTTCGCCAGCGCCTCGGCGATGCGCTTTTTGCGTTGGTTGCGGATGCGGGCCGTTTCGCCACGCGCCGGGGCGGCATGGGGCGCCGCCGCGCTGAGCGCCATGGCGCTCGCTCCCGCTGCTCGTCGGCCACGGCCAGCGCTGGCGGTGACGAGGGGGCTGCTGCTCTCGACCGTGTTCGCGGGCTCCAGCCCCAGCTCGGCGGCGATCTCACGCGCCGTCTTGGGGGTCGTCAGATAGCTGAGGATGCGCTCTTGGGCGCGCAATTCGGCCTGGGTTTGCACATCGGCCTCGCGCTCATCTTGCACCATGTGGATGGCCGTTTCCATCAGATCGCGGATGATGGAATCAACGTCGCGGCCCACATAACCCACCTGGGTGAACTTCGTCACCTCGACTTTGAGAAACGGTGCAGCGGCGAGCTTGGCGATGCGCCGGGCGATCTCGGTTTTGCCAACGCCTGTGGGGCCGATCATCAAGATATTTTTGGGCGTCACTTCAGCCCGCAAGGCTTCGGGCAGCTTCATGCGGCGCTGGCGATTACGCAACGCGACCGCGACCGCTCGTTTCGCGCGCGGCTGACCAATGATATAGCGGTCCAGTTCTTGGACAATCGCTTCAGGCGTCAAATCTTTCATATTCGGCAACGCATCCAGATTCATCGATTTTTGGACGATTGCTCAGCCCCCAACGTCACTACGTTGATCTGATCATTCGTATAGATGCACATTGCGGCGGCAATGTCCATTGCGGCACGCACGATGGCGGTGGCATCCAGGTCGGTGTGGCGCAGCAGCGCTCGGGCGGCGGCCTGGGCATAGGCCCCGCCAGAGCCAATAGCCGCGATGCCATCATCCGGCTCGATCACGTCGCCGTCGCCCGTCAACACGAACATCTGCCCCGCGTCGGCGACGATCATCAGCGCCTCCAGGCGGCGCAGCATCTTGTCTGAGCGCCAATCCTTGCTCAGCTCCACGGCGGCCCGGCGCAGATTGCCCCCCAACCGCGTCAACTGCTGCTCGAAGCGGTCAAACAACGTCAACGCGTCAGCGGTGGAGCCCGCGAAGCCCGTTGCCACCGTCTCGCCCTGGATCAAACGGAGCTTGCGCGCGGTGTGCTTCATCACCAGATCGCCCACCGTCACCTGGCCATCGCCTGCCAGCGCCGTTTGTCCATCGCGCCGCACGGCAAGGATGGTGGTGGCATGCATATCTTGCATGGCAGGCTACTCCTCAGTGGCCGGGGCGATGTCAGCGTCTGCCTGGCTGGCGGCCAATTTGCGCGCAACGGTGTTGCGGGGCTTCTTGGCGGTGCTGGCCGCGCTCGGCTCTTTCTTGGTCGTGGTCGTTTTCTTGGTGGTCGTGCGCGTCTTGGCCGTTGCGCCAGATTTGCTGGCGGCGGTGCGGCGCGTCGTGGTGGATTTCGCCCCCGTCGCGGCGGTGGTGCGGGTGCGTGGTGCGGCGCTGGCGGCAGCCTCCTCACCCTCCCCGGTGGTCATGGTTTTGCGGGCGCGAGTGACGCGCTTGGGCTTCTCGGCGGCTTCACCGACCGCGCGGTGGCCCACCACCACCGGTTCGCTGGTGGCGAAATCGGCGACCTCAGCGCCACATTTTTGGCAAACCGCCACCCGTGCGCCGTTGCCGACGGTCAGCAGCCCGCCATCCTCCGGGCAGGGGAGCGCGATGGGTTTGTTCCATGTGGCATAGTTGCAGTTTGGATAGTTCGCGCAGCCAAAGAAGATCTTGCCGCGCCCGCGCGACTTGCGCTCCACCAATTCGCCGCCATCGACCGGGCATTTGACGCCAACCTTGTTGAGCAACTGCGCTTTGTAGTCGCAGTCGGGGTAGCCCGAGCACGAGATGAAGCGCCCAAAGCGCCCCTGCCGGATGAGCAAGGGTTTGCCGCAGGTGGGGCATGGTTCGCCAAGATCTTCCGTGGGTTTCTTGACGAAGTCCATTTCTTTTTCGGCCACTCCCAGCGTCGTCTTGAGCCGATCATAAAAGTCTTTCAGGAAAGCCGTCCAGGCGGTTGAGCCTTCTTCCACGGCGTCCAGGCGGCGCTCCATGTCGGCGGTGAAGTTGCTATCCACGATCTCGGGAAAGTGCTTCACCATCAGTTCATTGACCGTCTCGCCGAGCCAGGTGGGCACGAAGCGTCGCTCTTGCTGCTCGACGTAACCGCGATCTTGGATGGTCGAGACGATCGGCACATAGGTGCTGGGGCGCCCGATGCCCTTCTCTTCCAATTCCTTGATCAAGCTGGCTTCGGTGAAGCGCGGCGGCGGCTGGGTGAAGTGTTGCTTGGGGTCCATTTTCCGCAGATCCAGCAGGTCGCCCACGGCCAGCGGAGGCAACAAGTCATTATCCTCATCATGCGGCCACACCGCATAGAAGCCCGCGAACTTCATGATGGACCCGTTGGCACGGAAGAGATAATCCGCCGCGCTGATGTCGACCCGCAGGGTGTCGAAGACGGCGGGGGCCATGAAAGACGCGACGAAGCGCCGCCAGATGGCTTGATATAGCTTGTACTGGTCGGGGGTCAGGGCCGACTTGACCGATTCGGGGGTCAGGTTGGGGTCGGTCGGACGGATGGCCTCGTGGGCGTCTTGCACGTTCTGGCCCGCCTTGGCCTTGGCTGTGCGGCCGGGGCCGACATAGTCTTTGCCCCACCGCCCGCTGATGTAGGCCTTCACGGCGGTTTGCGCCTCTGCCGAGATGCGGGTCGAGTCGGTGCGCATATAGGTGATCAAACCCTGGTGGCCCCGGTCGCCCAGTTCGATGCCCTCATACAATTCTTGTGCCAGGGCCATCGTGCGCTTGGGTTTGAAGCGCAGCCGCACCGAGGCGTCTTGCTGCATGGTGCTGGTGGTGTAGGGCAGATAGGGCTGGCGGCGCACGTCGCGCTGCGTCACGCCGCGCACTTTATAGGTGGCCCCTTGCAGCTGCGCCAGAATGGCCTGTGCCTCAGCCTCGCTGGTGACGTGCAGTTTCAGCGCACGGTCGCGTTCGCGGGCTTCGCGCTGCTGGGGATTTTCTTCCGCCGCTTCTTCCTCGCTCGGGGTCGTGGCGGCTTTGTCATCGAGCCGGGCGACCAGTTGCGCTGTGAAGACTTGCACCCCTTCGGGCTTGGCGAGGCTGGCGGTGATCGTCCAATATTCTTCGGGGGTGAAGGCGCGGATCTCGTTCTCGCGCTCCACGATCAAGCGCAGTGCGACGGACTGCACGCGTCCCGCGCTGGTGTTGGATTGCACGCGGCGCCACAACAGGGGGCTGATCTTATACCCCACCAAACGGTCCAACACGCGGCGCGCTTGCTGGGCATTGAAGAGGTTTTCATCGATCTCACGCGGATGGGCGATGGCGTCTTGCACCGCGCGCTTGGTGATCTCGTTGAAGACGGCACGTTTAGGCGATTTGAGATCGAGTTCCTTCTTGAGCGCCCAGGCGATGAATTCGCCCTCGCGGTCCGGGTCTGGGGCCAGATAGACCGTCTCGGCCTTCTTGCTGGCGGCGCGCAATTCTTTGATCAGATTTTCCTTGCGCTCGATGATGGCGTAGTTCGGCGCGAAATCGTGCTTGACATCGACGCCCAGTCCCTTGAGCGGCAGATCGATGATGTGCCCCATGGAGGCACGCACCTCATAATCACTGCCCAGAAATTTTTCTATCGTCTTTGCCTTGGCGGGCGATTCGACGATGACGAGATTTTTTGCCATGTTAAGGATAACTCCAATGCGCGGTGACGTTGCGCGGTCGCGGTGTGTCCAATATATCCGAGAAACGAGGGGGAGCGCGTAGCCCCTCCATCGCAAAGGTTGTGCCTAGGCCGCCTTCGGTGCGGCGAGGGTTCTTGCAAAAGCATAGCACGTGTGAACAAGGGCAACTGGCACCAGTCGCCTACTCCGCCTCAGCGGCGGCGGTTGTGGAGCAACGACGCGTGACATCCCCCCAGGTAGTGGATCTGTGCTGCTAGCACGGGGGGTTCCCCGCGCGAACTTCCCTTGCCAGCCGCAGTCGCCGCGCAGCATGTGGAGAGGAGGGGTGAGGCCATTTCTGCTTTCATCAATTCAACAATCGATCATTACAGTTTATGCTAAATTGCGCCATTTTGCAAGGGCTGACAAACGCACCAAAATGTACTATAGTAGTAGGAGATCTGGAGGATTCCCACCCATGCCGCAGTTACCCCGCGATGTCATCCCCACCAGCTATGAAATGGACGAAGATCATAGCGTCTTGAAGCTATCGTGGTCTGACGACCATGAAAGTGAATTTGGTTACGAGGCCCTGCGCCGAGCGTGCCCGTGCGCCTGGTGTGCTGGCGAAGGGAACTTTGCTGGGACGATGACGCCAGATACCCCGGTCACGCCCGAGATGACCACGCTCTATGAATTGGTGATGGTTGGGCGCTACGGCCTGACGCCCGTGTGGGGTGATGGGCATAAGACGGGCATCTACACCTATGAGCGGCTGCGCGCGATGTGCGAATGTGCCGACTGCCGCGCCGGACGTGGCGAAACCTCAATCAGCACCAAGGGAGAAACCCATTCGTGAGCGAGGCAACAATCACTCAGACGCATTGGTTGGCGCGCATCTACGTGACGTTGAAGTCGGGCGTCGTTGATCCCCAAGGTGACACCATCTTGGGGGCGCTGCGCCAACTGCACTTCGACAGCGTGGCGGGGGTGCGGATGGGCAAATATCTGGAAGTCACGCTCACCGCAGCGGATGATGCCGCCGCGCGTGCCACGGTGGAAGCGATGTGCACGACCTTGCTCGCGAATCCCGTCATCGAGCGCTACACCTTTGAGGTCGCGCCGGTCACCAGCTAGGCTCAATCAATCCGCAGCATTTCGAGTAGGAACGAGGCAGCGCCATGACCAGTTATGAAGAAGATTACAACCGCTCTGGCTCGTATCCGCGTGCCTCAGTGAACCGCCCCGATTTCGCGGATCATGAGATCGCTGAGCAGATGCGTGGCACCCTCTATTCATGGGAGCGTCTGCCCACGGTGCGTAAGCATGAAGTGATGTCGCTGGTGCGGCGTACCAATCGCCGGCGACACTCACGCTTGGTTGCCGTGCTCTTCGTGTTGGTGCTGCTGTTGGTGGCATTGGCGGCGGTGGGGGTATATCTCTTCATGTTCGCGCCGCATTTGGGCCGTTAAGCGCTGGGAAAATGGGACTGGGTCCTTGACTGCTAGCGCGGCAACATGATACAGTACGCGCAGTAACAGCGCGGCTTGCCGTGCGATGTTGGGGTGCGCCATGTCACAACCCTTTCCCCCGGTCTCTGGCCCCGCACCGATGGGGTTCGATCCATTTTCGCCAGGTTTCACCGTCGCCGCCGAAACGCCCACACCAAGCAACGGCTCTGGCAACTACCCGCCTCCCGAAGCCCCCTCCCCCGTGCGGCGTGGCCCGTGGGGAGCATGGCTGCGCATGACTTCGCCACACCACACCCCAGAGGAACTGCGTAGCGCCATCGTGCGCGAACAGATGCGGCGTGGTCAGGTGCTGAGCGGACTGTTGCTGATCGTCTTCATCTTCGTCGCCCTCCTCTTTCCGACGGGATTCATTCCCACCCCTGCCCCCGGCCTCATCGGCGGCCTCAGCTTTGTGCTGCTCATGTTGTGCGTTTGTGCGGTCTTCAATCGACGCGGCAATGTGACCACAGCGAGCGTCCTTTTCGTCTTCTGCATCGCGCTGGCGATCGTCGCGAATATCTTGACTCCGCCGCCTAGCCTGGGGGTGGGTGATCTGCCCTCCTATGACCTATTCGCCATCCCCGTGGTGCTGGCAGGCGTGCTGTTACCGCGCAGCTATTCCGTCATCACGTGGGCCGCCGTCTCGCTCTTTTCTGCGCTCGATCTCATCCTCACTCCCGCGCGCCCCGACCTTGTGCTATATCTCAAGACGGTTTCCATCTATGGCGTCCTTGCACGCCCCATTGTGCTCTCGGGTTTCTTGGCGGTGATCTCGTGGATCGCGGCAGGCAGCGTGCAGCGGGCCATCTTCCAGGAAGATAAGAATGCCGAGGTCGAGCGGGCCTACGCGGCGCTGGCCGACCAAAAGCGTCGCCTGGAAGAAGCCATTGCGGTCATCCAAGGGGTGCATGCCAGGGTGGCGAATGGCGATTTAGCCGCGCGCGCGCCCATCGTTGGCGGCGAATTGGTGCCGCTCACCATCAGCCTCAACTTGATGTTAGAGCGTTTGAATCGCTTGCAGATCGCAGAAAACACGCTCGGCAACCTCGAAATGAGCGTGCAGCATCTCAGCCAAGTGCTGGCTGAATTGGCGCAAGGTCGGATCGCCACCCCCGTCCCCGCCGCCCAGAAC
>JACDGC010000160.1:2434-7593 GCA_013815535.1 Ktedonobacterales bacterium | reverse complement strand
TCGCCGCGAACAGAGCGGCAACATTGGTGGCCTGCGAGAAATGGGTGCTGAGCTGACCATCCGCCAGGATCGCATCGACATACGCACCCTCGGTCACCGACCAAAAGGTGTGCTGCGTCGCGTCGCGCAGGTTGGCAGCGAGGGTATGCCAGTGCGCGGCCTCCGTCGCCGCAGCGGCAATTTCTGCGAATTCCGCGGTGGCTTCCAGGGCCACAACGGCCAGCATGCTCTCGTGCGCGAGAATCGCGTGCGGCGCGGTCTGCCAACCATTCCCTTCTATGCGCGACCAATCCAGGAAGTGCCACGCACCGCGCAGCTCGAAGAGGCCCTGGGCATTGAGCGACTGTTCCAGAAACGTTGCCTGCTGCCGTAGCAAGGGATAGGTGTCACGGACCCATGCGGCATCGCTGCGCCAGGTTGGGCTTTGTCGGTGTCTTATCAAGCACTAAATCCCACAAGAGGGCATCGACATTCCACCAGGGATGGGTGGTCCTGTAATCAACAGCGGGAGCATAGAACTGGGGAGTGGGTCGGGCTTCGGCTTCATCTTGACCCACCGTAATGAGCGTATGACTGCCAGTGGCGCGAATCACCGCCGCCATGTGAGTGGCCCAATCAGCCACCATTGCTTGAGAGAAGCGCACATAATCCCCCAACCGCAAGGGATGCCGATGCGCCGTGTCGCACACATCCGTGCTATAGTCGGCAGCCGTGGGGAGCGCGACATCCTTCCACTCAGGCATTTGGGTCGGCGTCATGCGCCAGCGCAGGGCAAGCTCTGTCAAGGTATAGCGAGCTTGCAGCCATGCCTGCCATGCGGCCTGCTCGAACCGATCACCCAATGGTAGAGGGCGTTTCGCAAAAATGGCGCGTGGGTCACCGAAACTGGGTTCATTGATCAGATCCCATGAGACCAGTTCATTGTCAGCATAGCGCCTGGCAATAGCGGTGATAAAGGCCCGTTGTCCTGTGGGCGCACGCGGATCGAGCCATAGGTTTTCGCCCTCGAAGAGTGGGGGGGGGAATGCGAAAAAAGTGAAGATTACCTGCATGTTGTGGGCGCTGGCGGTCATGATGAAGGCATCGAGCGCAGGCAAGAGAGCTTCGTTGGGCTGGCCGACGAGCGGCATCAGGTCGCGCCACGCTGTCCAGATGCCGGTGCGAATGAGGTTGACCCCCGCTTCGCGCATCTCCACGAAATCGTGGTCCCAGCGCGCAGGGTTTGGCAAAACCAGATATTTGCGCTGCATGACACGATCCATATACGTCGTGCCGAAGACCAGGAAAGGGTTGCCTTTCAGCGAGAAGCCATCACGCCCAGCCACGCATGCCTGCCCATGCGTGCGGTCAACCAGCGCCGTATCCCATACCCAAAAACCGTTGCGGTGGCACAACGGGTTTGGTCCCGTCAAGGTCCAGATAATCTGATACAGCCCCGGATTCGGGGTGATGGGGAGTGTGAACCGTTGTTCGACGAGATAGGGGGAAGCCGGTACGGTCATTTCGGTCGCAAAGAGCTTGGCCCCATCTGGTGCGCGCACCATCACCGTGATGGCGCGTTCGACAGCGACGTGGGAAACAACCCGCAGTTCCGTGCGCTCCCCTGATTGATAGCAAGCTAAGGTGGGGTGTACTTCAATCGAGGCTACACCCTCGCTGACGAGCGCGATCAACTGCTGTAGCACGGCGGCATTCACCAACCAATTATCTGCCGCAGGGGGCCGCCATGGCGAGATGAGCCAGCGTCCCCCGGCGAAATGCCCCGCGTGATGATCGATGAGGAAGAAAGGGGTGGCGATGCGCTGGGCGGCTGGGGGCAATGCCGGGTCAACCGCGTGCACCAGCGGAACGAGCGTATGATCGAGCGGACCCGCCGAGGTCTTCTGGGTGGTCGGCGACCTCGCTCAGTTGCGGCGTACACGCCCAGAATTCATCGCCCGCGCACGTGCCGATTGACACATCGGTGAGGAAGGGGGCGACATCATCCGCGACGAAGGTGAGTGGCCCAGTTGATCGCATAATGGGCACAACTTGGCCCAGATGCAGTTCGGCTGTGTAGGCGATCTGTTCGGGTGCTGCGTGCCCCAGTTCATCCATCATTTGCTCGCCAATGACGCCACCAAAGCAGGCCAAGTGGCCGCCCCGCTTCAGAAACCCCACAAGCGGACCCCACGCTGCCAAGGGGAATGCTGCCCCATGCCACGATATCAGCAAGTGGTAATTCCCTGACAGCACGTCAGCTAACCCCAGCGCATCAACCATCTATACTACGCCCCCCGGACAGGCGAGAACCTCAGCACCGCCACGGTGGTCGCGCCGACGCTTGAGACCTTGATGAGCGGAACGGGGGCGTTAAATCAACCCTTTCACAATGTCCAATTCAAAGGGTTGACGTTTGCCAATGCCACCTGGCTAGAACCAGCATCTGGCGATGGCTTTCCAGAGGTTCAGGCGAATGAATACGCGGTCGGTTCCCCCATCTCAGGGGCACTGATTGCCGATAATGTGTCGTTGCGCATCGCCAAATCGCTGCGCTTCGAGCGATGCCTGTTTACCCATCTGGGTGGCGCAGGACTGGGATTTGACACCGATACGCAAAACGCCCCGGTCGCTGGCAGCCAAAACAACGTCATCCTGGGGAATACCTTCACCGATATCTCAGGCTCAGGTCTGCAAATGGGTGAGTTGTGGCTCGCTAATCCCACCGATGCGCGCCAGCAAAACACGGGCAACAACATTCAAGACAACTACATCACCAACGTTGTGGCCGAATACTTCGGCGCAGTTGGGATAATGATCAGGTACACGCAGAACACGACCATCACGCATAACGAGGTGACGAATCTGCCCTACAGTGGCATTGCCTATGGCCTCATTGGGAACCCCTCCTGAGACCACGCCATCGGAGTGGGAACGTCTGTGGTCAGGAAGATTGCCGCATAGATTCCAGAAAAAAGACGGGATTTCTGGCTGCGTCCCCCTCGCTTTGTTGAAGCGTAGTCCCTGGTGTTGTACGGTCTGCTCGCTTATGGCATGCGGTCTGATTTCATCTTCTTACCGGAAGCATGAGGCATCCAGACGCACCTGCTGACTCCCCCCACTCGATGGTTCTGCCCCCTCCCCTCCTCCTGCTGATGACCCTCTCCCTGCCTGAACTTCCTTCAGCAGGCAGTTGACGGTGGACGTACACTCGTACCGGAGAGCAGCGTGAGGCTGGGGAAGCCGGGAGAACGGGATCATGCCAGGAGCGAAACGCTTGGCGCGGGACCACACCGAGGAGTGGGTCCTCATCCGTGAGTGGTGTCAGTGGCCCGAACAGCGTCTGTATGAATTGATCCGTCCGGTGGTCTTGTTTGGCACGACCACGCGTGAGCGCGCCGACCAAACACAGGCGGCGGAAAAGACCGTGCGGCGTACCGCCGACACGTTTGAGGAGGACGGGGTACTGAGCCTCTTCCGACCCTCGCGCGCCCAGCAGGCGGAGCACCATCGCTCCCTCCCTGTCCCCATGCGCCAGCTCATCGTGGATCTGCATGCGGAGTACGCAGGGTTCACGTTACGCGAAATTGGCGAAATCTGTTACATCCAGTTTGGTCGCCGTCCCAGCCACAACACCGTCAAGGAGGTGCTGGCCGATGGACCAGCGCCACAGCGTGTCTTCCGCCGTTATCCCGTTGCCGCACAGATCGCTGAGCCAGCGGAACGCCGACTGGCAATGGTACGGTTGCATGCAGAGGGGTGGAGCATCACCAGCATCAGCCGCTACCTGGACGTCACGCGCAAGACGGTGTACTCCACACTCCGGCGCTGGGTTGAGGAGGGCGTGCGAGGCCTCGATGACAAGTCTCACATCAACACGAATCGCGTGCGCAAAGTCGATTTGCGCACGCGCGAGACAGTGCGTCAGCTCCAAAGCAATCCGCGCCTCGGCGAGTTTCGCATGCATGGTGCGCTGAAACTGCTGGGCATTCAGATCAGTCCGCGCACCTGCGGGCGCATCATGGCCGAACATCGTACCCTCTACGGCATCGGCAAGGAACTGGCAGAAGAGCCGCGACCGGCACGCGACCATCCCTTCAAGGGGAGCCATCGCCACGAAAGATGGTGCCTCGACATCCGGTACATCGAAAAACATCAGGTGCCGGGAGCCAAGGGGGCGCTGTACGTGATCACGATCATGGATGCCTTCTCACGGGCCATTCTTGCCAGCGGCTTATTCCAGAGTCAGGCTCTCAGCTGCGTGTTGATTGTGCTCTACGCGGCCATCCGCGAGTTTGGGTGTCCGCAGCATCTGATTACCGACAATGGCGGTGTGTTTCGCGCGAAGCAAGCTCTGACGATCTACGAGACCCTGGAGATTGACAAAAAGTGGATCGAGAAGCGGCAAAGTTGGGAGAACCTCGTCGAGGCGCACTTCTCGATCATGCGCCGCATTGGGGATTTTGAAATCGAGCGGGCGGTGACGTGGGAAGGGGCGAAGCTGGCCCACGAACGCTTTGTGCAAGCGTACAATGAGCAGCCCCATTATGCCCATCGCAAGCGGCAAGATGGGCTCGTTGCACCAGCAGATGTGCTGGGTCACAAGCCCTCTCTTCGACGATACACGCCCGAACAGTTGCATCGCCTGTTTTACGCTACCCGCTTCGTGCGTTTCTTGGATCGCGGCGGCTACATCCGCTTCCGCCGCTGGCGCATCTATGGCGAAGAAGAGTTGGCCCGACGTCAGGTAGCGGTGTGGGTCTATGGAACCACACTGACGTTGGAATATGCCAACGCCCCCCTCACCCAGTATGAAGCCATCCGGCAACCGGACAAGCAACACTTCCGTCGTATTGGGGACCCACGCCAGTTTCAGACCCCGTTTACGTCGGAGCAGGGACAATTATGGCCCGCCGATGAGATTCCACGGCGCATGGCCTATCGATTGCCTGACTATGCTCGGCGCAAACGGCGAAAAGAGGCTACCTCACTGATTCCATCGGAAATTCCTGGTTTTGCATCAGGAGTTGCAAGCAAGTAAGGCGTGAGGAAAATGCCGAGAAAAACCTGGACGCCATGCGGCAATCTTCCTGACCACAGACGTTCCCACTCCGATGGCGTGGTCTCATAGCCATCTTCTCACGAGTCGGCCAGCCAGGAGATATGAGATGATTGCTCAG
>JACDGC010000160.1:0-2424 GCA_013815535.1 Ktedonobacterales bacterium | reverse complement strand
CTCAGTGGGCGACCACGTACCCAGTGGTTCATCTGTGCCAAGCGTTGCAGGTCTCTGAAAGCGGCTATTATGCCTGGAAACGTCGCCAGCCGAGTCAGCGCCAGCAGCAAGATGCGGTAGTGGGAGAGCAGATTGCTCGTGTTTATCAGCAGAGCCGCCAAACCTACGGCAGTCCACGCATCCAGGCGGAACTTTATGCTGCTGGAATGCGGTGTGGGCGCAATCGGGTCATCCGTTTGATGCGACAACAGCAGATGTCGGCCCGGCGGCCACACCATCGCTGTCGCACCACTGATAGCCAGCATGCCAACCCGGTTGCGCCCAATACCCTGGCACGCCAGTTCGCGGCGAGCCGTCCGAACGAGAAGTGGGTAGCCGATATTACGGGCGTGTGGACGCAGGAAGGCTGGTTGTATGTGGCATTCGTGCTTGACGTGTATAGCCGCCTGGTCGTTGGGTGGGCGATGGCCGCCCATCGGGACGATACCTTGGTGCTCACCGCCTTACAGATGGCCATGGCCCGACGCCGTCCCGCGCTGGGCCTGCTGCATCACTCGGATCGCGGGAGCCAGTATACCAGTCATGCCTATCAGGCGCTCTTGGCCGATTGGCAGATGCAGGTGAGCATGAGCCGGAAGGGGGATTGTTATGACAATGCCTTGATGGAAACGTTCAATGCGACCTTAAAGGGGGAATGCACGGAGCAACGCTCCTGGCCATCACGGACACAGGCCCGTCACGCCATCTTCGAGTTCATCGAAATCTGGTACAACCGTCAACGTCGTCATTCGTCCTTGGGCTATGTCAGCCCGCTTGCTTTCGAGCAGATGCGGTTCTCAATCCTCCAAGTTCAGTGACTCCACGAAACCGGATCAACCCCATAGGCCGTCTCGACTTTCTCTTCGGCGCGCGTGACGATGCGGTGCATCAGTTGTATGAGCAGATCCACCAGGGTATCCGTGATCTCTTGTTCCCGTTCCACCAGCCATGCAGCGAGCAAAGTCGCGCGGATGGGATCGGGATGCGCCAACACCTCACTTGGGCGTTCGCCATCGACGCGTTGGCGATAGCGATGCAGGACGGCAGAAGGGAGTTCCGCAAAGAGGCTCGCGGGGAGACCAATAACGCGAATGCAGCGCAATTTCGCGACCTCCCGTAGAAACGTTGCCAGTCCCGCACGTCCCGGATCGGTCCGCAGATCGTGGAGTGTCTGCGGCACCCAGTTTGTTGGTGTGGCGGGAGTACTCGGAACCGGGAGGATCTCTTCGGTCTCGCGAATAAGGGCATCCATCGCGTTGCGTATTGGTGTGGACAGCCGCCCGGCAGTGCGTGTGTACAGCAGGGTCTCGAATTGCCGGAGCGCCGAATCGATGAAGCGTTGATACGTCCATCGGTGGGTGGTTCGATGCAGTGTTGCTTGCAGTAATGGATGACCTGAGCGATCAGATGCTCGGGGCGCGGCTCTGTGGGGACAACTTAGGTAAGCAGCCACGTAACCAAGGCGTCGCCATCGGCGCTCGTGACCTCACGGAAGCCCAATACGTCGCGAATCTGCCCACGATGATAGGTAGCTGCGCGGCTGTCCCAGCGATACTCATTCCAAGCCTCGACGGGAACCTGCACTTGCGTGGCGAGAAAGGAAACGATAAGCCAGGGGACATCCTGGCGCCCGCGCGGAAACCGTCCTTCGCATTGGAAGTATTTGAGCGCGACCACAAAGCCGAGGCGCGTCGCCCCCGATTTATTCCCAATCGCCTGGAGATCACGGGGCGTCACACTCCACTGTTCCACGAGTTCTTCGGGCGTCCAAGAACGTTTCATCGCCGTCGTCTCTCTTCGTTTTGCGCCGAGTATGATGAGCCCATACTCGGAGGGGCAAAACATACGTGATGGAATGGGCACGCAGGTGGGAGGAATGAATCGGCGGAGGCTGCGGGGTCGTTGAAATCGGGAGGGATTCGCCCCTCCGAAGTGCTGCGAACCCTGACGCACAACGATCGCTCCGCCACGTTAGGATGAGCAATCCCCGAGGTCAGAAGTATCCCCATGACCGCATAATTACGCCAATTGGCCACAACGTGTGTCCTTTCGTGATCTACGTTGGACAAGGGGCGGCAGCTTGGTACGCTAGAAGAGTTCGGTGATCGCTTGGTCACTGGAGTCACTGTAGCGGCCGCGCTGC
Organism: Ktedonobacterales bacterium; assembly: GCA_013815535.1. Taxonomy (GTDB): domain Bacteria; phylum Chloroflexota; class Ktedonobacteria; order Ktedonobacterales; family JACDGC01; genus JACDGC01. The sequence goes on along the minus strand of JACDGC010000160.1, from coordinate 242 downwards.
TTCACTCCGAACGGTCCGTAGGGGTAGGCGTTCGGTGTCGGCGCGCTGACCTCGTCGAGACGCGCCGTTTCCTCGTCGGTCAGGACGAGGTCGCTCGCGATGAGATTCTGCTCCAGCTGGTCGCGGGTCTTCGCACCCATGATCGGCGCGGTGACACCGGGGCGGTTCGCGACCCAACTGTAGGCGACTTGGCTTAGTGAGGCTCCGTGGCTCTTCGCGATGTCACGGACGATGTCGAGAGT
>JACDGC010000159.1 GCA_013815535.1 Ktedonobacterales bacterium | reverse complement strand
TCTTGCAACTGGGCTTGCAGTGTGGGCGGAGCGCGCCGTTGCTCGGCGGTCAGCCATTCATCGAAGCAGCGGCGGAGGTTGTCGGATACCGCCTTGATCACCGCCGAGGTGAGCAATTTGGGAAGAGCAATCTTGCCCATCATGCGCCCCCTTGGTGGTGGGTGCAGAGCGCTTGCAGCAGGCGCGACAATAGGGGATGATCAACCCAATCAAGCTGACAGAGGGGGCAAATGGCGGCGAGCCAGCAGCCATCACAGACGAGCCAACCAGAGGCGAAATCACGCCAATCATGGTGGGATAGGCCATCCGCGAAGAGGGAGCCATCGGGCGGAGGCGGCGTCGCGCCAGGGGGTATGAGCCAATGTTCGACACCCCAGCCGACCCCATGCGACCAGGCCGTGTGGATGATGGTTTGCAGCGCCAAAGGAAGGCGATGCCCCATCAAGCCGATTGCATCGGGAGTCACATATTTTGCCGCTTGCTGGGGGAATAACTGCCCATTCCCGTTGACCGCACGCATGCGCGCCGAGAACGCCATGAACGAAGCATTGCCCGCCATCACCTGATGATCGTGATCGGCGTTCCAGGCCCGACATTCGGCAGCATGATCACGCGGCATCTGGCACCACCTGTGCCCGTTCTTGCTGGCGTGCCAGCTCAACCAACAACCGTGTCACTGCCCCCGCTGCCGGACCTTGCTGGAGTTGCACCAGCGTCAGAGCATCGGCAGTTGACGCGCCACGAACCACCAAGGGAAAAGCACGCGACTTGCGCTTGCGATTCATGGGTTTGGCTCCTTTCCATGGCCACAAAAAGGGACTGCCCTATGCGGGCAATCCCAAGAAGACGATGAGCGAGAGCTAGGCAGCGACGTAGGCGAGGTACCGCGCGATCTTGCGCTGTGCGGTTTGTTCCAGTCGCTCAACATCGCGCGGCATCAGACCCATGCGTTCCGCGACCACCCGCCGAGGGGTCACATCACCACCATCCGCCCCGAAGCGTTCACGGAGTAATGTTTGCTCCATTTCTGAAAGGGACGCTATCGCATCAACCAGCAGCGCGGCTTTGCCTTGGGGCCGAGCCAACACTTCGGCGACGATATCCGCGATAGGCGTATCGGTGCCATCACCGAGCGGGGCATCAAGGGAGCAAATCTGCCGAGCACGCAACACCATCAGTTCGCGTACATCGGCGACCTTGCACGCCAGCGCAGCGGCTAATTCCGCCACTGCCGGATCACGGCCCAGCGAGACACACAGCGCCGCCTCTATTTGGTCGAGACGACGCAGCGCCCGCGCCTTATGATCAGGAAGGCGAATCAGCCCATCCCCTTGCCAGAGCGCAGCAGTAATGGCCGCACGGATGCAGGTGAAGGCAAGGGTGCTGAATGCCGTGCCTAAGGAAAGGTCATATTGGTCGAGCGCAGTGAGTAAGCCGATATTGCCCTCTTGGACGAGATCCATCAGATCCATTGCGGCATCGCGTCGCAGGTAACGCCGTGCCACGTTCAGCACCAGCGGCTGATAAGCGACGACGAGCCGTTCACGTGCGTCAGCATCGCGACGGCAAACCATAAGATAGAGCACCTCAGCATCTGGGGCAAGCGGCGCGGTGTGGCGGATCTCGCTCAGATATTGGTCCTGGGCAAACAGCGGAGCAGCGGGGGCAGCAGGAGCAGCCATGATGGTTTTCCTCTTTTCGTTCTTTCGTCCCGCCCGCCTGGGTGGTACACTACAGTTATCAGGCATAAATCGTTGCATTTTATCCCATCGCGTCCCAATACTTCCCAGTTGGAGCATCAGAAAAGAAAGACCAGGATACAGGGCGAATTGGAGATGAACGTGAGTAACGAAAACAAGAAACACTACCTTGACTACTGGCGTGCAAGAAAAGGTTATAGCTTATCTGAACTTTCCGAACAAATCGAAAAAGCTGCGAGTGTTTTCTTTAGCAAGAGCGCACTATCACGATATGAGAAAAGCGATGCTGAGCTTCCACAAAAAATAATAGAACCAGCGTCCAAAGCTCTACATATTACAGAAGATGAACTAGTTCACGGACCTCATCATGCACAAAAAGGCAAAAGCGTAACTGCATCCGATGAATCCAAAATCGGGAACGCCATTGAAACACCTTTATGGGAAAAACTTGCAGCAATTATAGCGAAACCGAGCCAGGGCGATATGGAAATGATAGATGGGCTTGAAAGTGTAACACGCACTTACTGGGAGTTGCGGAGCACTGTCGGATATCAAGATTTATTCCATGCCTATGCGGGGCATATGGAAACCATACTTTCTCTCTTAAAAGGTTCACATACCTCTCACATGCATGCCCGTCTCTGTGGCCTTGCAAGCGATGTAGGGCAAAGGATCGGAGCAATCATGTTCGACAAAAACCAATTTGGGACAGCCATGCACTATTATCAAGTCGCAAAAGAGGCTGCATTAGAAGGGGAAAACTTTTTGCTTGCAGCCGTTTGTCTGGGAAAAATGAGTTCCCTTCCTATATATAGCAACAAGGCACTAGAGGCTTTACCTTTATTGAGAGAAGGAAAAATGCATGCACAAAAACAAGGAGCAAGAACGACGAAAGCATGGTTAGCAGCGGTACAAGCAGAAGCATATGCAAAACTTGGAAACGTTAGTGCTTGTATGCGAGAGTTAGAAGAAGCTGAGGTTGAGTTATCGAAAGATGGACCAGACATGCTCTATTATGAAACCCATTTTGATGAAGGCCGATTATATGGCTATAAAGGGGCTTGCTTGCTGCTTCTTAATAAGCCATCAGACGCTATAGTGGCACTCGACAAGGGCATAAGCATATTACCGTCGAAGTTTGCTCGACAACATGCTATCATGTACGCGGATAAGGCTATAGCCAGTAGCCTAACAGGCGAGTTAGAGTTATCATGTGGCTTTGCCATTGAAGCCTTAAAGCTTAGTCAAAGAACAAAATCCGATCTTGTCCTACAACGTGTCAACACTTTTAGACAGGGCACAGCAAAATGGAATGGTAGTCCTATAATAAAAGAGTTCGATTCCATGATGGAAGCCTATGCGCCAAGGGGATAAAAAATGGATGGAAAGTCTAAGGTGCTCTATCACATTGTTTGTGCCGCCCCACCAACACAGCAGATCGAATCGTTTATAACTGCCGCACAGCATGGCGGTTGGGATGTCTGTGTCATTGCTACACCTAATGCCATGGGATTTCTTGATGAAGTACACATCAGAAATATTTCTGGCTATCCAGTTAGGGCAGAATTCAAACGTTTCGGCGAACCAGATGAGCTTCCAAAGGCTGATGCAGTAGTAACTGCTCCAGCCACCTTCAATACCATCAATAAACTAGCACTAGGCATCAACGATACTCTTGCTTTAGGTCAATTAACAAAAGCACTGGGATTGAAAATCCCGCTCATAATGGCTCCTTGCATAACTCATGCATATGCCAATCATCCGCAATTCAAGAAAAGCCTACGCATCCTCAGAAGAGCCGGAGTAGAAATACTTTACGACCCGATCAATTATCACGCCCCTAAGATTATTCCTTGGGCGAATATTCTCGAAGCACTTGATCGAAAATATGAGCGAGGAGACAAACAAAAGATATCCCTCCTTGAAGAAGGATATGCAGAATTTAAAAGCATGTATCAAAGGATACGAACACAATTAGCAGCAAGCTATGCCAAAAGATAAAAGATTATTCGTAATGCCACTTTGAGACGAGGCAGAATGCGGCCTCAAATACTCTATCTGAATAATCGCTAAACGTCTTCTTGCGCCAGATCCTCTAAAAACTTCATGAATTCATCGCCTGTCATGGGGGGATTGCTTGGCTTGTTCATGGCTTGCTCAACAAGCATCCTAAGATATTCTTCAGTACTCATCTGGGATTGCTGAGCCAAAAACTCGAGATCCGTCTTTGTCTCAGTCGTTATCGTAATTGTCTCTTGCATCGTCTTTCTCCTCTACGGATTATTAAGCACGCTATGGCCGCCCACCCGACGCCAGATTACCTTATTTGCTTGCAGAACCGGATCATCGACATACTCAAATGTTGCCCTTCCATCCGCTGCCCATCTCAACTCATACAGATTATACCCTGAAAGTTTGCGGATCAAGGGTAATCCTGGGATACCCTGGCCTGAGTTTAACGATTGTATCAATTTCCGTACCGCCGCCATGAAAGCGAGCTTTTCTTCTGCATTCAACTTTTTGAATTCTCTGTCGAAGGTTGGAAGAGAAGTATAATATGGCATTGTTGCTAAGTTTCCTCCCCTTCCTTTTGAGCAAGGCCATCAGTACGTAGCTATGGCAAACGGCAAGCATGCCAGCGCAGAGAACGTTTGCCGCATCGTTGAGATACCGTCTCTTTGAGAAGTCATTGTATCCCAATCTGTCGAAAAAGAACAATTCAGCAAATGATGGTCTGCGAGGGATATAAACGTCAGAGCAACTTTATAATCAACATAGTGATGCGCCCCCGACGGCCCAACCCGGAGGTCTGCCGCCCGAAGCGCACATTTTCTCTATTTCGCTGGCCCACTGCCGATCATGAGGCGGCGATGGGACCTCAGCGGGGGCACAACCGCACTGGTGCATAAAGCACTTGACCGCGCCGATCATGACCCAAAGGCATGCGTCGGTTTACTGGCCAGCATTTATCCATCATCCCCGCAACCAAGAGCAGACGAGCGCCAACGTTGTTGTTGAGGTTCGTCGGAGTGTTCCTGTTGCGCGAGGCCACGCGCGCGTTCTGGGAATCGTTGTTCCACGAACCGCCACGCAGCACGCATCTCGGTTGGCCCCACAGCACCGCATGCAGGCACAGGTGATCACGCTGTTGCCCCACCGGAGACTGCCTGTTTTGTCGCATTTACCCGTCGCCAGGCTTCCAACAGCCGCCCTACCTCAGTCAAGCTCTGCGAAGCATACTCGTATTGCTGAACCGTGATGAGCGCGAGTTGGTGCGCCAAACGCACGTAAAAGCGGGTGAGGGCAAGGTTGAGCGCGACATCATCCAAAGAGGTAGCAATGATTGCCGCCTCTTTGGCGTGTCCCGCACGAATCGCCGCCTCATGTGTCGCCAGCGTGACCCGTTGCAGTGCCTCGGCCACAACAAATCGTTGCGCGCGGGGGAACTTGGTCGTCAGAGGGATTACCCACGTGACGAAGGCAAATAGCTTCACAAAAAGCGGCGATTCGCGCATCATGTCATCCTTGCCGTGAAAAGGGAGCGCCGCAGGTGCCACGTATCGCCATGGGCGACATGCGCCACCCAACCGCGAACACGAGCCGTGAGCGCATCCAAGGTCATATCGCCGCGTTGCCAGGCGCTCCCCATGACGCGCATGCGGCGTGCGAAGGCAACACCATTGCGCCGTCGCAAGCGTCGATGGGTCGGAAACACCTGAAAACCCAAGAACGGGATACCCGTTACCACTGGAGCGACGACGCATTCACGCTCATGCAGGATGAGGCGCAAATGTGAGGCCAAAAAGGCGATGATCGCCTTCTTCCAATGATGTAGCTCAGCTTTATCATCGCCAAAAAGGAGGAAGTCATCGACATAGCGCAGATACGCCGGGCAGCGCAGATCACTCTTGACGAATTGATCCAGCACATTCATGTAACAATTCGCCCAGAACTGGGAGGTTTGATTACCGATAGGCAAACCGCGTGGCCGCGAGGAGGCAGAGAACAAGTCATCATCAGGAAAGAGCACAAGGTCGTACTGTTTGGTAAGCTCGTGCGCGCCGCCCGCGATGATCTGGTCACACAGCCAGAGCACCGCATCGTCGCGGATGGTGCGCGCCAAAATGCGCCGCAAAATGATGAGATCGATAGAGGGGAAGAACTGGACAATATCGCAGCGCAGCACATAGCGATAGCGCCGCGCGAACTGCGTGCAGCGGTCTAGCGCCTGATGGATGCCACGCCCCGCCCTATTGGCATAGGAATCTGCGATGAAGCGGCGCTCGAAGATCGGTTCGATGACGTTGCAAAGGGCATGATGCACCACCCGGTCGGGGAAGGGCGCTGCCGAGATCGCACGCGGCTTGGGGTCGCAAAAAGAGAAGCGCCGATAGCTCCCTGGCTGATAGGTGCGGCTCTGCAACTGCCGACTCAATCTCAGCAACCAGCCTTCTAAGTCATATTCAAAATCGGCGACATCATGGCGCGAGCGCTTACCCCGCGCCGCCTTGCGTGACGCATGCAAGAGGTTTTCAAATGAGCAGAGTTGGGCAAAGAGCGGGCTGGCTTCCATGTAGGTACCACCTTGGTTGATGCAACATCCATGAGCATATATTTCGCTAGAGCATTTGGTGGGCCGAGTATACTAGAAATAGAGGGGAACACCCCAATCAAACCAATCCATCTGAGATCGACGAGCACCTGTGAAAATCAAAAAATCGTGATCGCGCTGCACGCGAAGGCTGACGCCAGACCAGCATGCTAGCCCATAGCTAAGATGCTGGTCTGGTGAGGTTAAAGAAAGCAAGCAAGCAAGATTCTTTGCTTACTGCACCAGCCCCGCAACCAAGAGCAGACGAGCGCCAACGATGAGGTCGAGGTACGCCGGAGCGTACCTGATGCGCGAGGCCACGCGCGCGTTCTGGGAAACGTAGTCCCACGAACCGCCACGCAGCACGCGCGGTGATGTTGTATCAGCATCTTTCTCAGCACTCGCGTCGTAGGGCTTGTCTTCACGCCAGAGGCTGCTGGTCCATTCCCACACATTGCCCGACTGGTCATGCGTGCCAAAGGGGCTGGCGTCGCCCTTGTCGGCATACGCCCCCACGGGTGTCGTCGTTTGCGGGCCACTATCGTTGGTATTGGCACGATTTTTATCCCATTGGCTCCCCCAGGGGTAAAAGCGCCCATCGGTGCCACGCGCAGCATATTCCCATTCCGCTTCGGTGGGCAGCCGCCATTTTTGTCCCGTTTGCTGGCTCAGCCACGCGGCATAGGCGACCACATTCAGCCATGAGACATTCACCACCGGATGGTCAGGCTTGGCCTGTTGCTGTTGCCAAGAAACACTATATTTATTCTCAGGCTCAGGCACCGCTTTCGCTGCCACAGCACAGGCGTACTCTGCCACAGTGACGGGGTAGGTGCCCATCCGAAAAGCCGGCAGGGCCACCGTCGCGCGGCTGGTACCATAGAACGAGTCCTTATCACCACCCATGGCGAAGGTGGCAGTAGGTACAGCGACGGTGGGTGGTACGATCACCGCTTTCCCTAGCAGCGAGGCGAAGCCAAAGGTACGGAGGCGCGGCGGGAGCAGCTTCTCCTGCCGCGCCTGTTCTTCGGCCTTGCGGGCGGCTTCTTGGCGGCGCGCTTCTTCCTCGCGGGCACGGCGCTCAGCCTCGGCTTGCTGCTGGCGAACACGCTCAGCAGCGTTGATGGCATCCTGCGCTTGGGTCCGGCGCGCTTGCCATTCTGCATCCTTGGGGGCCAGCCGCAGGGCCTCTGTAGCAGTGCTGAGGGCCGCATCATACGCATGATTGTGGTAGTGGATGGCAAATTGCTCGGCGAGCAGGTCCAGGTGCGTCGCAGGGTCATCCAGCGGCGCAATGGCCATCGCCCGGTCTAGCGT